>NZ_JBFOCX010000033.1:0-53173 GCF_040908025.1 Aeromonas sp. R9-2 | reverse complement strand
TGATGGTGGGTCGTGCTGGATTCGAACCAGCGACCAATTGATTAAAAGTCAACTGCTCTACCGACTGAGCTAACGACCCATCTAAATCATTTTTTTACAAACTGGTGGTCGTTACTGGGATCGAACCAGTGACCCCCTCCTTGTAAGGGAGGTGCTCTCCCAGCTGAGCTAAACGACCTGGGAATTCTGTCTCCACCGAGTGGATAAAATGGTGGGTCGTGCTGGATTCGAACCAGCGACCAATTGATTAAAAGTCAACTGCTCTACCGACTGAGCTAACGACCCTCACCACGACCAGTTCCGACTGCATTACTGCTTCGGCTCTGACGGCGGCCTATATTACGGATTTAAATTTCCGGTGCAACAGAAAATTCGTAATTTAAATCCGTTTGCTCACTGTGCGTACAAATGCAGGCTGTTTTTACAGTAGCGTTACGAAAACAGTGACATACAGCAATGTTACAGCTTGCTCAGACTCTGTTTGGCCAACTGGGCCGGCGAGGTGTTGGGATAGCCCTTGATCACCTGCTCATAGAAGGATTTGGCTTCCGCCTTCTTGCCATCCAGCTGCGCCAGCATACCCAGCTTCAGCAGCGCATCGGCTCGCTTGGGGGATTTGCTGTATTTGTTGGCCACGGTCGAGAACTGGGCCGAGGCACCGGCTCTGTCACCCTTGTTGAACAGCAACTGGCCGAGCCAGTAGTGTGCATTGGGAACATAGCCCGAATTGGGGTACTGCTTGATGAAGCCCTGGAAAGCCGGAATGGCTTTGTCGTAGTTCTTCTCTTTGAGCACCATGTTGACTGCTGCGTCGTAGGCCTGATTCTCATCCTGATTGGTTGAGTAATTGGCGGCGGCAGCCGGTGTGGCAGCAGCAGGGGCCGGGGCGGCTGGAGCAGCCTGCTGGCTGCTGGCAACCTTGTCGAGCTCCTGGTAGAGCTGACGCTGGCGCTCTTGCGACTGTTCCATCTGGTAGGTCTGCTGCTCCAGCTGACCACGCAGCTCGGAGACCTCCCCTTGCAGGGAGTCGACCTGTTGCTGCAATTCAGCTTGCAGTCGCAGACGGGCATTGAGGGTGCGCTCCAGCAGGGCAACCCGATCTTCCAGGCTACCGGTGGGCACGATGGCGCCGTTGTTGCCACTAAGGACAACGCCACCACCCGAGTCACCGCCCAGATCGCTGACAGGAGCCGCAGCTTGCGCATTCAGAGCAACCATTACGGCCAGCGCAGCGACAGCTTGCTTGTACACAGATTTCATTCGGATCAAACCTTAGCGTTTAGTACAGATAAAACGGCCAGCGCCATCGTCGCTCGCATATACAGATTTCATTCGGATCAAACCTTGGCGTTTAGTGCAAATAAAACGGCCATCGAAATGGCCGCTTGCATATAAACGAACTTCGTTCGGTTCAAACCTTAGTAAACCAAAACCGCGCGGCGGTTTTTGGCAAAGGCATCCTCGGTGTGGGACATGTCCAGCGGCTTCTCTTCGCCATAGCTGACGATGGAGAGCTGCTCGGCCTGCACACCCAGGGTTTGCAGATACTTGGCAACAGCCTTGGCACGACGCTCGCCCAGGGCGATGTTGTACTCCGGAGTACCGCGCTCATCGGCATGACCTTCGATCAGGACTTTAACGCTCGGGCGCTCGCGCAGGTAGCTGGCGTGGGCATCCAGCAGATCAGCGTACTGACCCTGGATATCGTAACCGTCGAACGGGAAGTAGATCACGTTGTCACGCTGCAGTGCTTCGAACTTCTGACGCATCTGCTCTTCCGGGGACAACATGCCGTTGGCGCCGCCGGTTTGTACACCGCCCATGCCGTCGGTCATACCTGATTCAGCGCCAGCGGCGTCGGAATCAGAAGAAGAACTACAAGCGGCCAGGGTGAACAGTGGCAGTGCGATGGCCAAACCCTTGAGCAGTTTATTGAGTTGCATGCTATTTCCTTAAACCTTTATAACAAAACAAAAAACAATTGGATTTTTATCAATTCAAGAAGGGCGACCAAGCTGGTGCACGAATTTCACCGCTACTGGTCGGAAGCACAGCCTTGAAGCGACCATCAGTCGACACCAACGCGAGACTCTTACGACCCTGATAGATGGTGGCATAAATGATCATGCTGCCATTGGGAGCCACACTTGGCGACTCATCCAGAGCACTCTGGGTAAGGACCAACAGGGCATTGTTTTCCATGTCCTGACGGGCAATACGATACTGTCCCTGAACACGGGTCACCATCACCATGATTTTGCCATCAGGAGTGATGGATGCACCCTGGTTGGATTCACCTTCCCAAGTCATCCGGCGAGTCATACCAGTCGCCAAATTTACGCTATAAATCTGGGGTTTGCCACCACGTTCAGAGGTGAACAACAAATTTTGCCCATCCGGCATCCAGGAGGGTTCGGTGTCGATCACACGGCTGGTTGTGACGCGGGTCAGCTGCTTGCTAGCGACATCAACCACATAGAGGTTCGGTGAACCATCTTTGGAGAGAACGATAGCCAGACGACGACCATCCGGAGACCACTCCGGCGCCCCGTTGATACCGCGGAAACTGGTGATCAGGCTGCGCTGCTGGGTGTAGATATCCTGCACGTAGATTTCGGACTTCTGGTTCTCGAAGCTCACGTAAGCCAGCTTGCTGCCATCCGGCGACCAGGCCGGAGACATCAAGGGCTCGCGGGAGCGCAGCAGGGTCTTCTCGTTGTAACCGTCGTAGTCAGAAATGCGCAGCTGGTACGGGAACTGGGTACCCTGCTGTACGGAGACGTAAGCCAGACGGGTCAGGAAGGCACCGCGCTCGCCAGTCAGACGCTCATAGACGATGTCGGAGATACGGTGGGCAAACTGGCGCATCTGGGCACCCGGGATGGTCGCCATACGGCTATCCAGAATGTAACCGTTGCTCTCGCCACCTTGTGCCTTGGCCAGCTGGCCTTTCAGCACATCGACCAGCTCGAAGTTCACCTTATAGGTGCCGTCACCGACTGCCGAAATGGAACCCACCACCACGGCTTCAACCCCTTGGGAGGCCCAGGGCGCGAAGTTGATCTCGCTGCTGCTGCTCGGGGTTTGCGGCATCTGGCCACGGGCCAGCGGCTTGAACTTGCCGCTGCGCATCAGGTCGTTGGAGACCACTTCCGCGATGTCCTGCGGCAACTGCCCGTTGCCTTCCCACTTGAAGGGAGCGACAGCGATGGGGCGTGCGCTATCAATACCGCCGGTGATGACGATGTCCAGGGCCGCCTGGGCACTCTGGCCCAGCAACAAACAGCCAACCAAAGCAAAAAATACTTTTCTGATCATGGCTTAAATACTCGGTTCCAATATAGATGAGAGGTTAAATTCCTTTCTCGGCGAGAGGTTGCCAACCGGAGGCAAGCAACCTCGTTTTATCACGCTTAGATACTCGGTTCTAACTTCAGGTTAAATTCCTTCAACATCTCGAATGCCGCAGGATCCTTGGGCACAGGCAGTTGATTGGCTTTCAGAACAGCCGCCTTACCGGAACGACAGACCGCCGGGTCACCCTGGCCGTTATCTACCGATATGACAAAGCCACTGCTCGCAAGACGTACGCCGATAGTACATGTTTTGCCCCGCATGGTGGGATCCAAAATCATATACCGCTCAACAGTGGCCTTGATGAGCGCCGCATATTTGTCGACTTCGCCCTGGGCTGCTGCCGATGCCGCCTGACTGCGGGCATTGGCCTCAGCCGACAGCTGCTGCTGCATCATCTCTTCCATCTCTTTTTGCAGCTTGGCCTGCTCGGCGGCTTTACGCTTGCGCTCAGCCGCGATCTTGGCCTGCTTTTCGGCCTCTGCCTTGGCTTTCTTCTCTGCGTCAGCTTTTGCCTTTTTCTCAGCCTCTTCCTTGGCCTTCTTCTCGGCCTCGGCTTTGGCTTTTTTCTCTGCTTCTGCCTTGGCTTTCTTCTCGGCTTCGGCTTTGGCCTTCTTGTCAGCTTCCGCTTTCTTGGCCTTGGCTTCTGCCGCCTTTGCCTTCTCTTCGGCCTCTTTCTTCTCTTGTTCCTTTTTCTTCTTCAGCGCCAACGCCTTGCTCTCGGCTTCCGCCGCTTTACGCTCGGCTTCGGCCTTCTTGGCCTTCTGTTCTTCCAGCTTGCGGGCTTCCTCGGCTTTTTGGGCCTTCTCTTCCGCCTGCTTCTGCTCGGCAACCTTCTTCTGCTTCTCGGCCTCGGCCTTGCGAGTCGCCTCTTCGGCCTGCTTGCGCTTGGTCTCGGCGATGCGAAGCTGCTCCTGTTTCTGAGCCAGCTCACGCTTGGCGAGATCCGTGTCTTCCTTATCCTTCTCTTTCTCTACCTTTTGCGGCTTGGGCTGAGATTTCTGCTGCTGGATCTGCTTGGCCTGTTCGTTGAGGAAGTTCTCATCGAGCATGACGGCATTGACGATCTGCCCCTTCGATTCGGGTCGTTTCGGTTTGCTGAAATCGAGCCCGACAAACAGGATGATGCCGATGATCAGGTGCAGCAGAAACGACGCGATGAGATAACCGGAAATACCACGCTTCACATCCATCTCCGTTAGTTCACCGGATCTGTCATCAGGCCAACCTGAGGCACACCCGCATTCTTGAGGGCCACCATCAACAGGATCACCTCTTCGTAGCGCACGGCCTTGTCACCCGCGACCACCACGGGGGCATTCTGGTTGATCGCCAGATAGCCCATGGCTTTTTCGGTGATGTATTGCTGCATCGCCTCTGGCGTGCCGCTTGGCACCGGCTCGTCATCGGCTTCGCCAGCCTTGATGACATACTCGCCTTCGGTATTGACGCTGACGATGAAGGGCGGCTTGGCATCTTCCGGCAACTGCTCGGACTCAGCCTGTGGCAGATCCACCTTGACCCCTTGCGTGATCACCGGCGTGACCGCCATAAAGATGATAAGCAGCACCAGCATGACGTCGATATAGGGAACCACGTTGATCTCGGCCACCTTCTTGCGCCGGATCCGCTGATAGGTTTGCATTACTGATCACCCTGCTGCTGTGCAATTTGACGGTTCAGAATGGTAGTGAACTCGTCCATGAAGTTGGCGTAGGCGTTCTCCAGCCGCTCGACCTTGTTGGAGAAGCGGTTGTAGAAGATAACCGCCGGGATAGCGGCAAACAGACCCATGGCGGTAGCGATCAGCGCTTCCGCGATACCCGGCGCCACCATTTGCAGGGTGGCCTGCTGAACCTGACCCAGGGCGATAAAGGCGTTCATGATCCCCCATACGGTACCGAACAGACCGATATAGGGGCTGATGGAGCCGATGGTCGCCAGCACCGGCAAGTTGGATTCCAGATCATCCACCGCGCGGGAGAGGGAGACGCGCATGGCGCGGTAGGTACCATCCATCACCGCATCCTGACCACGGGCACCGGCCTTGAGCAAGCGGGCATACTCCTTGAAGCCGGAGTAGAAGATATCTTCCATGCCTTCGATATCATCGCGGCGGGAAGAGGACTCCTGATAGAGGCGATTGAGATCGACCCCTGACCAGAAGCGATCTTCAAACTGTTCCGATGCGAGATTGGCCGCCTTGATCGCCTTTGAACGCTGGATAATCAGCGCCCACGAGACAATAGACATGCTCATCAGGGTCATCATGACCAGTTTTACCAACAGGCTGGCTTGCCAAAACAGGCCAATAAACGAAATTTCAGCGTGCACTTAACAGCACTCCCTTGATTTTTTCAGGTATAGCTACAGGTTTCATTTGCGGATGACTGACACAGGCTATCTGTACCATGGCCTGGGTGATCAGTCGTCCATCAGCCGCCAGGATCTGCTGCGAAAAGCGCAGGGATGCGCGTTTCACTTCAATCACTTGCGTTAATACATTCAATAGTTCATTAAAACGGGCCGCCGAGCGGAAATCGATCTCAGTTCGGCTCACCACGAAGGCATATCCCTCCTGCAGCCAGACGTCCTGTTCGACCCCTTTGGCACGAAGAAACTCGGTGCGAGCACGTTCCATAAACTTGAGATAATTGGCGTTGTAGACGATGCCCCCGGCGTCGGTGTCTTCGTAGTAGACACGCACCGGAAACTCAAAGACTTCCCCCATAACAATCTGTGATCCATTCGACAGTCAGATGGGGGGCTATCATAGCGCAGGGCTGAATAGGAAAGAAGCAGGGGGAGACAGGGAAATCCTGCCTCCCCCCGTTTTTTATGAAAGGAAATATGAATGTGTCAGCCAGAGGCCATACAACAAACTGGGCCAGGCGAGCCAGGGGTTGAACAGCACACGTCCGGGCAGGCTTTTCAGATGAAAGCCAAGCCCGTTAAGTACGCCACAACAGACGGCCCACATCAGCCAGGGAGCAAGCCAGAGACCATGCTCGCTGGTGTTGGCCGCGATCAGATTGGGGGCCTGTAAAATAGCGACGGCCAACAAGGCCGCCGCGAGTAACATCAACCCCTGCCACGGCTGCCGCTCCAGTGGAGCGGCCAGCCTGGCGAGTCGATCACTTGTTTTCATCGATCTGACGATCCATGTTCTCGGTGTGTTCCAGCCACAGCGCATTGATGATGCCAAATGCACAGGCCAGCAACAGTCCCAGGATCCAGGTGAAATACCACATTGTCAGCGCACCTCTTAATAGAGAGATTGTTGGTTATCTTCGATGTGCTTGTTGGTTACCCGGCCAAACATCTTGATGTAAGTCCAGATGGTGTAACCCAGCACAATCGGTACGAAGATCGCTGCGGCCACAGTCATCACCTGCAAGGTGTTGAAAGAGGCGGTAGCATCCCACATGGTCAGGCTCAGTGACGGCTCAAGGCTTGAGGGCATCACGAACGGGAACATAGAGAAACCGGCAGTGAGGATGACCCCGGCAATCGCCAGCGAAGAGCTGGTAAACGCCAACCAGCCGATGTTCATGCGGGCAAACAGCGCAGTCAGCAGGCTCATGGCCAGGCCCAGTACAGGGGCAGCCACCATCCACGGATAGAGGGTGTAGTTGTTCATCCAGGCACCAGCCTGCAGGACAACTTCCTTGTTCATCGGGTTGGATACCGCGTCAGTCGCAGCAGCCTTGACGATGACATACCCTTCCATACCGCTTACCCACCAACCTGCGGCAGCAAACAGCACCAGGGTCAGCAGTGAGCAGATCATGGCGGCAGTGCGGGAACGCGCCAGCACTTCACCGTCGGTCTTCATCATCAACCAGGTTGCGCCCTGAGTGAGCAGCATGAACAGACTCACCAGACCAGCCAGAATGCCGAACGGGTTAAGCAGGCCAAAGAAGTTGCCGTGATAGGTCAACATCATGAACTGGTTAAACTCGAACGGAACACCTTGCAGCAGGTTGCCAAAGGCCACACCAAAGACGATGGGCGGTACGGCGCTACCGGCGAACAAGGCCCAGTCCCAGTTACTGCGCCATTTGGCATCAGCACGCAGGGAGCGGTACTTGAAACCGACCGGACGCAGGAACAGCGCCATCAGCGTCAGGATCATCGCGATGTAGAAGCCGGAGAAGGTCGCGGCATACACCATCGGCCAGGCGGCGAACAAGGCACCACCGGCAGTGACCAGCCAAACCTGGTTACCTTCCCAGTGCGGTCCCATGGTGTTGAGCATCACGCGGCGCTCGACATCTTTCTTGCCGACGAACGGGAGCAGTGCGCCTACCCCCATGTCGAAGCCGTCAGTGATGGCAAAACCGATCAGCAGTACGCCGACCAGAGCCCACCAGATGACACGCAGAGTTTCGTAATCAAACATGGTCGCTCTCCTTATGCCTTGATCTGTTCAAAGTGATACTTGCCAGTCTTCAGGCTGCTGGGGCCAAGACGGGCATACTTGAACATCAGGTACATCTCGATAACCAGAAGTACGGTATAGAACAGGCAGATACCGATCAGAGAGAACCAGATCTCGGCTGCAGGCAGGTTGGATGCAGAGAGGGAAGTCGGCAACACCTCTGCAATAGTCCACGGTTGGCGACCATACTCAGCGACAAACCAGCCAGCTTCAATAGCGATCCACGGCAGCGGGATACCCCACAGCAGACCCTTGAGCAGCCACTTGCGCTTGCCGATCTGGTGACGGGCACTGTCATAGAAGGCCATACCAATCAGCACCAGCATCAGCATGCCGACGGCAACCATGATGCGGAAGGCGAAGAACAGCGGCAGTACCTGCGGGATGGAGTCATCCACTGCGGCCTTGATCTGCTCGTCGGTAGCATCGGTCACGTTGCTGGTGTAGCGCTTGAGCAGCAGACCGTAGCCCAGATCCTGTTTCACTTCGTCGAAGCGAGCGCGGGTCTCGTCAGACTTGTCACCGGATTGCAGCTTGGTCAGCAGGTCGTAAGCGGTCATACCGTTACGAACGCGCAGTTCGTGCTCGCTCTTCAGATCTTTAAGACCGGTGACCTGACCGTCCAGAGAACGGGTCGCAATAATGCCCAGCGCATAGGGGATCTTGATGGCGTAGTCGGTGCGCATCTCTTCCTGATTCGGAATACCGAACAGGGTAAAGGCGGCCGGAGCAGGTTCAGTCTCCCACTCAGCTTCGATAGCGGCCAGTTTCACCTTCTGCACTTCACCGGTCTCGTAACCGGATTCATCACCGAGGATCAGAACGGACACGATGGAAGCCATACCGAACGCGGCGGCAATGGCGAAGGAGCGACGGGCGAACGCCACATCACGATTCTTCAGCAGGTAGTAGGAGGAGATACCCAGCACAAACATGGCGCCACAGGTATAACCAGCCGCCACAGTGTGGACGAACTTGACCTGAGCAACCGGGTTGAGCACCACGTCAGCGAAGCTCATCATCTCCATCCGCATGGATTCGAAGTTGAACTCTGCACCGACCGGGTTCTGCATCCAGCCGTTGGCGACCAGTATCCAGAGGGCGGAGAGGTTGGTACCCAGCGCCATCAACCAGGTGGCAGCCAGATGCTGATGCTTGCTCAGACGATCCCAACCAAAGAAGAACATACCGACGAAGGTGGACTCCAGGAAGAAGGCCATCAGCCCTTCGATAGCCAGCGGGGCACCGAAGATATCGCCGACATAATGGGAGTAGTAAGCCCAGTTCGTACCGAACTGGAACTCCATGGCCAGACCTGTGGTGACCCCCAAGGCAAAGTTGATACCAAACAACTTACCCCAGAATTTGGTCATGTCCCGGTAGATGGTGTTGTTGGTCATCACATAGACGGATTCCATGATCGCCAGGAGAAAGGCCATTCCCAGCGTCAGGGGTACAAACAAAAAGTGATAAAGGGCCGTCGCAGCGAACTGGAACCGCGATAGGTCTACCACATGCTCAGCAATCATGATGTTTCCTCACCGATTATTGGCACGGCTATTTTAAGTTTTAAGCACAAAGCTTCCGTTGGAGGTTAGCGAATGAGCCTTATTGGGACGTGTCACAACAAAACGCGTTCAGTAACCACTGGCATTAACAACAAGGCAATACGAGAACACAAATAAAGCTAATGTTTAACAATTCCAAAACAATCAGCCTAAATTTATTCTCGCCCATGATGACCGGGTTTTTATATCACCTTTATTTGATTGAAATCAATGTAAAAGGACCCGCCATACATGGCTTTGAAAGGCATTTTTAATCTATTTCACGATTATTGACGCGAGCCAGATCACAAAACACGATAAAGCGTAAAACATTGATTTAAATCAATTTAAGAATTTAACATCCCGCTGCTCGGTTTAATTTGAAAAGCGTGAATGACGCGCCTTTTTCCATGTTATCCGAGTCAGGCAATCTGATTCGAAAACTCAATTTAAAATTGCAAAGAATGCATACTCATGCGAACCAATTTCATCAATAAAGACATTAGATAAACTAATTTGAAGAGTGCAATTTTTCTTGTTTGCCGGGGTCGATTCGAACTCCTACAATGCGCCTCGCAGTGAGGGCATACCCTTGGATACAGGCCGGTTAATCCGGGTTCACGGTACGTATTCGACGATCAATTTGAACCTGTCTATTGGAATCGAAGATGAAAAAGTTTGTTGCTAAAACCATCCGTTACTACAAGCTTTCCTTTGTTCAGCTCTATCAACTGAACCGACTCTGAGAGCTCGCGACGGCTCACCTGTTTATTTTCCGGTCTGTGTCCAGACGCACTCACTGTCTGTGAACATCCATCCTGAATTGTCTTTGCCCACCGCATCCGCCGTGGGCTTTTTTTTGCCCGGATAATAAAAAACCGCCTTTGACGGCGGTTTCATGTTCAAACGACTGTTTTTACTTCTCATCTGGTCGCTGAAGACCGAAATGAGCGTAGGCTCGTGTGGTCGCAATCCGTCCTCTGGGTGTACGTTGCAGATACCCTTGCTGGATCAGATAAGGCTCCAGCACATCTTCGATAGTATCTTTCTCTTCCCCGATCGCGGCGGCCAGATTATCGAGACCCACCGGGCCCCCCATAAACTTGTCTATCACAGCCAACAATAACTTGCGGTCCATGAAGTCGAAGCCTTCATTATCGACATCCAGCATGTCCATGGCGCGGGCAGCAATGGGGCCGTCGATCCGGCCATCGGATTTCACCTGGGCAAAGTCGCGCACCCGCCTTAACAAACGGTTAGCAATCCGCGGCGTGCCGCGAGAGCGACGGGCGACCTCAATGGCACCATCTTCCGTCATGTCGAGTCCCAGACAACGGGCGCTGCGGGAGACGATATCGGTCAGATCCTTGACGTTGTAGAACTCCAGCCGCTGGACGATACCGAAGCGATCCCGCAGCGGGCTGGTCAGTGAACCTGCCCGAGTGGTGGCGCCAATCAGGGTGAAGGGAGGCAGATCCAGCTTGATGGAGCGAGCTGCGGGTCCCTCCCCGATCATGATGTCGAGCTGGTAATCCTCCATCGCCGGATAGAGCACCTCCTCCACCACTGGGCTGAGGCGATGGATCTCGTCGATGAACAGCACATCGTTCGGTTCGAGGTTGGTGAGCAGCGCCGCCAGATCCCCCGCTTTCTCCAGCACCGGGCCGGAGGTGGTCTTGATATTGACCCCCATCTCGTTGGCGACGATGTTGGCGAGGGTAGTCTTGCCCAGACCCGGCGGGCCGAAGATCAACAGGTGATCGAGCGCTTCACCCCGCTGGCGGGCCGCTTCGATAAAGATCTCCATCTGTTCGCAGACGGTATCCTGACCGGTGTAGTCAGCCAGCTTCTTGGGGCGGATAGCCCGGTCAATAATGTCATCCTCACGGGCGGCACTGGCCGAGATGAGGCGGTCTGCTTCAATCATCAACTACCTCATACCAGGCTACGCAGGGATTCACGGATGATATCTTCCACCGACATCCCCTCTTTGGCGATCTTGCTGACAATCTGACTCGCCTGCTGCGGCTTGTAACCTAGGGCCACCAGCGCACTGGCCGCCTCTTCGGTCACATCAGGTGCCCGCAATTCGGGCTCACTGGCTGGCAAGGTGACCATGGCCGGGGAGAAGAGGTCGTGACTGACCCAGCCCTTGAGGCGATCCTTCATCTCCACCACCAGCCGCTCGGCGGTCTTCTTGCCGACTCCCGGCAGTTTGACTAAAGAGCTTATCTCTTCACGTTCGACACTCAGCACAAACTGGGTAGCTGTCATGCCGGAGAGAATAGCCAGCGCCAGCTTGGGGCCGACTCCGTTGGTCTTGATCAGCTCGCGGAACAGCGCCCGCTCCTGTTTGTGGTTAAAACCATAGAGCAGCTGGGCATCTTCCCGCACCACGAAGTGAGTATGGATGGTCGCTTCCTTGCCGATCTCCGGCAAATCATAGAAGCAGCTCATCGGCATCTGCACCTCATAGCCAACCCCGCCCACTTCCAGCAGGACCTCGGGGGGCTGCTTTTCAATGACAATGCCTCTCAAGCGACCAATCACGGCTCTCTCCTCACCAATACAACTATTCGTAAATTGGCTCATAGCATAAAGAATAACTGGATAAGTATCCAGCATAGGGCAGCAACACCCTTGTGGTCAGAGAGGCTTTTTATCCAATTTTCCACCATGCTTGATCGGGTGCAGCCAGTGCACGGGATGTTTCAGCGCCGCACCGGCCCCCGAGCGGGGGATAAACCACTACACTAAACCCGTTCGGAACCGAAACTGGTGCCAATGTCGATACCAAGGAAGGCCATCACATGAAAATTGTTACCACCTCCAATCTGGGTCTTGCCATATTGCTCGGCTGTACGCTGGGCATGGGGGTCGTTGGCTGGTATGGCAGCCAGCGGCTAGCCAATCTGCTCTCCTATGTCCTGGGCGCCGCCTGGCAGACCGCCGACGGCGCCATGGAGGGCTCCATAGAGCTGGGCAACCAACAGCTACAGATTCAGAAGATGCAAAACGGAACCCCGCTCAATCGCGCCGAACTCGATGCTGCCAAGGCGGCGACCGATGACGCGCTGGCCCGGGTCAGCCAGGGGCAGCTCATTGATGGTGCGGCCCTTGCCACCATGGAACAGCACAAGCAGGACTATCAACAGCAACAAGAGAAGCTGCTGGCGCTCTATCACGCCTATACCGAGGTGGATCAGGCACTGCATCACAATGCCGATCTGATGGCCCGCCTCTCGACCCAGCTGGAGGTGATCGGCGATGGCGCGGTCGAGGCGCTGACCCAATCCCCCGACCAGACCATCAGCTGGAACAGCGGCCTCTCCACCCGTTGGGAGGCGGCCGACGGGGGGATGGAATCCAACATAGGCTTTTTGCGCCAACTCTATGCGCTGGAGAAGATGCGCAGACAAGGAGTCACAGAGGCGATCAAGGTCGAGTTGAAAGAGGCGACCGATTTCTACCACGAAGCGATCGACAGCATGCTCGGCACCGGGCTGTTCGATATCGAGGGAACCGGCGAATTTGCCGGCAAAACACTGTCGGCAGAGTATCGCGCCCTGTTGGCCCGGCATCAGCAACTGATGGGACAGTGGGTCGATGCGCTCGGCAGCTATCAGGCCCAGCAGTCCGTCTATGAGGTCAGTGCCGATGAGCTGCGACAACAGCTGGTTGCCATCGAGGAGAGCGGCGATGCCACCGTCGAGGATCAGGTGGCCCAGCTCAACGGCATCATCAGCCAGACCCGAACCCTGCTGCTGGGTGGCCTGTGCTGAGCCTGATCATGGTCACCCTCTGCGGCTTCTGGCTGACCCGCAAACTGGTAACCCCGCTGCTGCAAGTGGACAAACGAATGCAGGATATCGCCGCCGGCGAGGGAGACCTCAACGCCCGCATCAACCTGCAACGGGATGACGAGATAGGCTCGCTGGCCAACAGCGTGGATCGTTTCATCGAGAAATTGCAGAAGATGATCAGCTCCACCATGGACAACAACCAGCACATCAGCGAACACGTTCACACCTCGGTCAACCGGGTGGAGGCAATCAGCCAGAGCAGCCGCCAGACCGCCGAACATGCGCTGGCCCTGCACCACGACAGTGAACAGATGGTGCAGGTCGCCACAGGTATCTCGGACAACTGCAGCATGGCGGCCCACAATGCCAATGAGGTGCGCCAGCTGACCACCGAGAGTAGCCAGTATGTCGCATCCGCCAGCGCGGGCATGCAGCGGGTGGTACAGGAGGTGAGCGAGTGTGCCATCGCCATCAACTCACTCAAGGAGCAGGCGGGTCAGATTGGCCAGATCATCTCCACCATCAGTGGCATCTCGGAGCAGACCAACCTGCTTGCCCTCAATGCGGCCATCGAAGCGGCCCGCGCGGGGGAGATGGGGCGTGGCTTTGCGGTGGTTGCGGACGAGGTGCGCACCCTGGCCAATCGCACGGCGACATCAAGCGCCGAGATCAGCCAGGTGATCAGCAGCATCCAGCAGCAGACCGAAACCGCCTATCTGATGATGCAGCGCAACCTCAAGACGGTGGAGTCCGGCATGCAGGACTCCGAGAATACCAAGCAGATCCTGTTCAAGGTGGAAGGCGCCATCGACCAGCTGGCCGACATGGTGCAGCAGGTCGCCGTAGCCACAGGTCAACTGTCACACACCCTGAGCCACTCCTCTGACAAGGTCTCCGGCATCAGTCTGCAAGCCAGAACTGGCGAACAGGAGGCGCAGGAGTGTCTGCAGCTCGCCTCCTCGCTCCATCAGGCCAGCCTGCTGCAGCAGCGCCTGCTCTCTCAGTTCAGAGTCTGAGCCCCCTGTAATAGCAAGGATGCCACTCATATGAGTGGCATCTTTTTATTACCGGTCGCTCATTCCTGCCGCCTTAACTTCCTCAACGTCCTATGGCCAGTTGAACAGCCAGGCTCAGCATGATGATGCCAACCAGCAGATCGATCCCCTGCTGCACACGGCTGCGGGCCAACCAGGGCGCCAGTGCCGCAGCACCCAGCGCCAGCGAGTAGAACCACACCAACGAGGCCAGCATGGCCCCCGCAGCAAAGGCCGGACGCAGGGACTCGTTCACCTGACTGCCAAGGGAGCCGAGCAGCATCAAAGTATCGAGATAGACGTGAGGATTGAGCAGCGT
Organism: Aeromonas sp. R9-2; assembly: GCF_040908025.1. Classification (NCBI taxonomy): domain Bacteria; kingdom Pseudomonadati; phylum Pseudomonadota; class Gammaproteobacteria; order Aeromonadales; family Aeromonadaceae; genus Aeromonas; species Aeromonas sp. R9-2. The sequence continues at coordinate 38,675 of NZ_JBFOCX010000033.1, read as the reverse complement.
AACACCCAGCGTCATCGCCAGCACGCTTTTGGCACCCATCTGCTGAGCAGACTCGGCAAGCCCCTCCCCTTTGCCACGCCAAGCACTGAGCAGGGAACGGCCACCAAACCAGCCGAGAAACAGTACGCCCCCCCAGGTGAGCAGTGCCATGCCGAGGGGGCTGGTGGCCAGCACATTGGCTCCGCCAAATACGCCGATAGCAATCAGGGTGAGATCGCAGAGGCTGCAGAGCGTGGCCGTCAACAGATGGTGATTGCGATGGATGCCCCGGCTCAGCACAAAGGCATTCTGGGCGCCGATGGGGATGATCATGGCCAGACCGATGGTGAAGCCTTGTAGTGTCGTTGCGAGCATCATGGAGAGTACCGTTCGAAATGATGAATGAGCGGCACTATAGCGATGGCGGTTCCTTCTTAGAAATTCATTGATTTACTGATTGATTCATTTTGCTAATAAAAACCGGCATACCCAGCCGCTGTTCCAGCCCTTGTCAATTACCGGATCTGACAATTGTGACCCTCAGAGTGCGGCAGGAGAATCTGTTGCGCCTGTGGGCTCAGCCTACTGCAGCAATCTGGGGAAGTTGGTAACCACGACTTGCTCCAGATTGGGTAGCAACAGCCCCGTACTAACCCCTTTGGCAATGGCCTGATAGCGGTTCATTGAGCCGGTTTTGCGGGTGACCTGATTGAGATGGTAATTGACCGTGCGCTCCGTGATCCCGAGGATGCAGGCGATCTCGCTAGAGGTCTTCCCTTCACTTGCCCAGAACAGGCACTCGGTCTCGCGCTCGGTCAAGGGGTCTTTACCCGCACTGTCCATCATGCTGAAACGCACCACCCGAATGGCCGCCTCGAAGATGTAATTGGACATCCAGGAGAGGATCGGCGAGGACTCCAGCAGCAGGTCGCTCGAGGCCCGCTCGGAGGTGATGAAGGAGAGAATACCGTTCTCCCCGGCAGCACCGTGCAGAGGGAAGGAGATGCCGTTACGCAACCCGAACTCGGCTGCCAACCCCATCACGTCCATGGTTCCCTCCTGCAGAAAACTGGCCCGCTCATCGAGGCGGTTCCAGTAAATGGGCAGCGTCTGCTTGCGTGCCAGCCGGATCACCGGATCGCACGCCAGCATGTTGTTTTCGGTATAGGCCTGCACCCAGGAATCGGGACACTGGTTGAACAGCACCACCTTGGGCCTTTGCATCGACATCGGCAGGATCAGGGCGAAGCGATAGTAGTCATAGCCCATCCCGAGCGTAAAGCGACCGATCAGTTCGGCCAGACGATTGCCGTCCGTCACCGAAGTGAAATGTTCTAGGTACTCAAGCAGTTGGTCTCTGTTCATATGAAAGCCCCCTTGGCCAGACATGTGATTATAACGGCGAATAGCAAGATAGAGGGTCCATAATGTTGGTTTTTAAAGGAAAATTGAGAGAACATCCACGAAACGAGGTGGAGAATGAACTCTATCGCTTTCGAAATCGCGTCTTTTCCGACCGGCTAGGCTGGGATGTCGAGTCTCATCGGGGCCTAGAGCGTGACAGCTTCGACACGCCAGACACCCATTGGGTTCTGATCGAGGACGAACAAGGGCTGTGTGGCTGTATTCGTCTGCTCAACTGTGCCGATGCCTATATGCTGCCCACCATCTTCCCCACCGCCCTTGCCGGTGAAAGCGCGCCACGCACTCCCGATGTCTGGGAACTCACCCGTCTGGCTATCGATGCCCAGCGCGCACCGCGCATGAGCAATGGCGTCAGCGAACTCACTTGCGTCATCTTCCGCGAGGTCTATGCCTTCGCCCATGCCCACGGGATCCGGGAGCTGGTCGCCGTCGTCAGCCTGCCGGTGGAGCGCATCTTCCGCCGACTTGGCCTGCCCATCGAGCGGCTCGGTCATCGTCAGGCGGTCGATCTGGGGGCGGTAAGGGGCGTTGGCATCCGCTTCCATCTGGATGAGCGCTTCGCGCAGGCGGTCTCCCAACCTCTGCTGGGCCATTATCAAACCAGCCATTATCCACTGCAGCAACCGTCACCGGTGCTGGCAGTTCACTCATAAAAAATCCCGGGAAAACAGACCCGGGATAAAGATGTCGCTACGATCTGCGCAGGGCTACCCCATGCGGCACCAGAGAGTATCCTCCCTCAATGGCCTGACCACTACTGTCAAAAATCACAGCGCAACGCCCCTTCCACCGCCCATTGTTGTCCCCTGCCGAGTGACGTAGAGTCAGCCCTTGGGCAACGGAAGGGAGAGAAGATGAAAGAGCTGGACTACAAACTGCTGCGGGCACTGGATGCGGTACTGCAGGAACAGAACTTCGATCGGGCGGCCAAGTCGCTCCATATCACCCAGTCGGCCATCTCCCAGCGGATCAAGCAGCTGGAGCAACAGTTTGCCGAGCCGCTGCTTATTCGTAGCCAGCCGCTGCAGGCCACCGCGCTCGGCCAGAAGCTGCTGGCCCACTATCGGCAAGTACATCAGCTTGAGCTCGAACTGGCGGGGGAGCTGACCCCCGACCAGCCGCAAGGGCCAATCCGGATCAGCATCGCAGTGAACGCCGACAGCCTGGCCACTTGGTTTTTGCCCGCCATAGCCCCCTTGTTGAAACAGCACCCCATCGAACTCAACCTGCTGGTCGATGACGAGAGCCGTACCCTCGACAAGGTCCGCGAGGGTCAGGCCTTTGGCGCGGTCAGCCTGCATCCCCAACCGCTGGCGGGTTGCTGCGTCGATGAGCTCGGTGAGATGAACTATCTGCTTACCGCCAGCCCCGCCTTCGTTGCCCGCCACTTCCCTCGCGGCCTGACCCGTGAGGCGCTGGCCAAGGCACCGGCGGTGGCGTTCGATCAGCGCGATGACATGCATGTGAGCTTTATGAGAGAACACTTCGGGCTGGAGCCAGGCGGTTACCCCTGCCATACGGTCCACTCGTCAGAGGCCTTCGTCGCCATGGCCGAGCAGGGGTTGGCCTACTGTCTCATTCCCGAATTGCAGATAAGAGGCCAGCTCTCAGGCGGGTCACTGCTCAACCTCAGTCCCGACCACATCCTGACGGAACGCCTCTACTGGCACCGCTGGGTACTGGAAAAAGGGGTTCACAAGCAGCTCTCCCAACGCCTCATCGACCATGCCAGATCGCAGTTGAAACCACGCTGAGCAGGCCATTCACCTTGGCTTTGCAGGGCTAAAAACGTATAGTGCTGGGCGATCCTTCATCAGGTCTCCACCCAGGTTTTCACTTCAGGTTCCTCACTTATGTTCCAAGACAATCCGCTGCTGGCCCAGCTCAAGCAACAAATTCGCGAAAACATCCCGAAGAAAGAGGGTGTTATCCGCGCCTCGGACCGGGGCTTCGGCTTTCTGGAAGTCGATGAGAAGACCAGCTATTTCGTGCCGCCTCCCTACATGAAGAAGGTGATGCACGGTGACCGGGTGACCGCCCTGATCCGCACCGAAAAAGAGAAGGAAGTGGCCGAGCCGGATACCCTGCTGGAGCAGTCCGTCACCCGCTTCGTGGCCCGGGTCAAGATGTTCCGCGACCGCCTCAACGTGGTCGCCGACCACCCGCTGATCAAGGATGCCATCAAGGCCCGCGTCAAGAAGGGCCTGGATGAGAAAGAGTTCAAGGAAGGTGACTGGGTGGTGGCAACCCTCAAGCGCCATGCGCTGGTCGACGGCAACTTCTCTGCCGAGATTATCCAGAAGATCGCCGCCCAGGAAGATCACAATGTGCCCTGGTGGGTGGTGCTGGCGCGCCACAATCTGGCCCAGGTCGAGCCGGCTGATTTGCCGGAGTGGAAGGTGATCGAAGAGGAAGAACTGCCCCGTCGTGACCTGACCAAGGTGCCCTTCTTCACCATCGACGGTGCCAAGACCAAGGACATGGACGATGCGCTGGCCATCACCAAGCTGGACAACGGCTGGGAGCTGCTGGTCGCCATCGCCGACCCGACCGCCTATGTGGCCGAAGGGAGCGAGCTGGACAAAGAGGCCGCCCAGCGCGCCTTTACCGTCTACATGCCGGGCCGCAACGTGCCGATGATCCCGCGCACCCTCTCCGACGAGCTCTGCTCCCTGAAAGAGGGTGAGGAGCGCAACACTCTGTGTGCCCGTCTGCTCATCGCCGAAGACGGTCTGCTGCTGGAGGAGACCGAGTTCTTCGCCGCTCGCATCTGCTCCCACGCCCGTCTCAACTATGACGACGTCTCCGACTGGGCGGAGCACGGCAAAGAGCTGGCCATCGACGCCGGCGTGCTGGCCCAGCTGCCGCTGATGAAGGCGATGACCGAAGCGCGCATCAAGTGGCGCACCGAGCATGCGCTGGTATTCCCGGATCGTCCCGACTACGACTTCGAGCTGGGCGAGAATGGCGAAGTGCTGGCCATCCACGTCGAGCCGCGCCGCATCGCCAACCGCATGGTGGAAGAGTCGATGATCGCCGCCAACATCTGCGCCGGTCGCGTGCTGGGCAAGAGCGTCGGTTACGGCATCTTCAACGTTCACACCGGCTTTGACGAAGAGTCCCTCGACGGCGCCATCGACCTGCTGAAGAGTGCCGAAGCCCCGTTCGAGCGCGACGAGATCGCCAGCCTCTCCGGCTTCTGCGCCCTGCGCCGCTGGATCGACAACCTCGACACCCGCTGGCTGGATGGCAAGATCCGCCGCTTCCAGAGCTATGCGCTGATGTCCTCCGAACCGGGCGCCCATTACGGTCTGGGTCTGGATGCCTACGCCACCTGGACCTCCCCGATCCGTAAATACGGCGACATGGTCAACCATCGTCTGCTCAAAGCGGTCATCGCCGGCAAGACCCCGGGTGAGCGCCCGAGCACCGAGCTCACCGAGCATCTGACCGCCTGCCGCCGCCTGCACCGCATGGTGGAGCGTGACATCGGCGACTGGCTCTATGTTCGCTACCTGAAAGCCGCGGCTGGCACCGATCAGGTATTCAACGCCGAGATCATCGACGTGATGCGTGCCGGTCTCAAGCTGCGTCTGCAGGAGAACGGCGCTGTGGTCTTCCTGCCTGCCCGCCATATTCTCGACAACAAGGATCGCCTGGAGTGCAACTGGGACAACGGCCGCGTCTATCTGGACAAGACCGAGGTGGTCTACGAGCTCGGCCAGATCATCGAGGTGAAGCTGACCGAAGCGGTGGAAGAGACCCGCTCCCTTATCGCCAAGCCGGCGGTGGAGTTGGTGCCGGGCCCGGCACCGGAAGCCCCGGCGGCCGAGAGTGCGCCAGCCGATAGCAGTGAAACGCCCGCTGAGACTGCCCCCAAGGCAGAATAAGCCACGCAGAATCATCTGATCTGCCGAGAGCCCGCCATCGTGCGGGCTCTTTTTTGCCCGGCATCCCGCCCTACAAGCTGCCATATATACCGTTATGGCACACAGTTCTATCCACGATTGGCAGAGAACGCAGTGAATGTCTCCACCAGCAGGGCTGAAAGCAACCGTTATGTGCGCTGCCTCTCCTTTCTGACATATTAATCAAGGAGAAATATGTCTATACTCGCTTGGGTACAATCCAAGGGATATTGGTATGCAGGAATGGGACCCGGAACACTTCACCAACTTTGCTCAGTTATGCGAAGTGAGCCTCGCCACCATCCGTGAAAAGACCGATGCCGAACGCCTCTACCTCTGGCTGAAAGCCCCCGAACCGCAGCTCTACAGTTTTCAGCTCGATCAGGGGCTGACCACGCTTGATCTCGCCCATCTCGGTCAACTGACCCTGCCCCACCACCTGATCGACAAGGCGATGGAGAAGGGACAACTGGTGATCGAGCAGCTCCAAGCACCGCCGGATCCCGGCGAAAATGTGGAGCCCGCCCAGCCTCAGCTACGCGCCTGTTTCCCTCTCAAGCGTCACATGAAACTGGAAGGGGTCATCTATCTGGAGACCCGCCGCCGCATCGATCGCCTCTCCTCCCACCAGCGTCAGGGCATCCAGCTCCTTATCCACTATCTGACTGCCGAGCTCAGCAATCACCTGCTCTCCAGCCAGGTCAATCAGGAGCGGGACCAGCGGCTCCATACCCAGACCGATCTGGTACAAAGTCAGGCACTGCAGGGCTCCTTCCTCACCATGTTGCAGGCGCTGCACATGGTCAGCGTCACCCTCTCCCGCAGTCGCAGCGAGAACGATCTGCTGCGGGATGCCGTGCTGCTGGCCCGCAAGGAGCTGCAGTTCGATCGGGTCGCCATCTTCCTGATCGAACCCGATGGCAAGACCATGCGCGGCACCTGGGGCACCAGCGAAGAGGGCGAGCTGATGGATGAACACAACTTCATCAGCCCCATTCCGGATCACCCCACGGTGCAAGAGGCGCTCAGGCGCAAGGACTACGTGCTGGTGATGGAAGATACCCCCCTCTACTACGAGAAGCAGCAGGTGGGCCGTGGCTGGAACGCCATGGTATCGCTATGGGATGGTACTACCCCCATCGGCTGGATCGCCGCCGACAACCTGCTCTGGCACCGTCCGCTCAAGGCCTATCAGAGCGAGATCTTCAAACAGTACGCCGCCATTCTGTCACAACTGCTGATCCGCCAGCGTACTCAGGAGCAGTTGGAAACCCTCAACCGCCAGCTGGAGGCCAGGGTCGCCGAGCGCACCATGCAACTGGCCGAGACCAACCGTGCGCTGGAGGAGGCCAATCACCGCCTCTCCCTGCTGTCGCTGGAAGATCCCCTCACCGGCATCGCCAACCGGCGCCAGTGGGACATCACCATGCAGCGGGAGTGGGAGTGGGCACGACGCACCCAGAACCTGCTGGCGGTATTGATGATCGACGTCGACGAGTTCAAGGCCTACAACGACCACTTCGGCCATGCCAAGGGGGATCTCTGCCTGCAACAGGTGGCCCATGTGCTGCGGGATGCAGAGCGGCGCTGTACCAATCTGGTCGCCCGTTACGGCGGGGAGGAGTTCGTCATTCTGCTCTGCGCCCCCCAACCCGGTGAGGCCGAACAGCTGGCCGGGCGGATCCACGATGGTCTTGCCCGCTTAAAAATGCCCCATCCCGCCTCGCGGGTTGCTGATTTCATTACGGTTAGCATAGGCTTTAGCTATCTGGTTCCCTCCCTGGACGGAGCATGGCAGACCCTGACCGAACAGGCTGACCAGGCGCTCTACCACGCCAAGTCACAAGGGAGGGCCCGCACTCTGGCCTATCGGTGATCCCATGCTGTTGCGTCGCTACCCCATCTTCAATCGTCGCCAGGCTCTGGTGGCCTACGGCATCGACTATCAGCTCAGCTCACCGGCCGAATGGCCTTCACTGGTGCAACATTGCCGCCTGCTGGCGCAGGGGCGTCAATATCTGGTGCCCTTCACCCACGAACAGCTCGATGAACAGCGCCCCCTGCTGCTGGATCAGGACGCGATCCCGCTGGTTGAAGCCTCCAGTGAACGCCAGCCCAACTCGTTCCCGGTGCTGGAGCAGTGGCGCGACAGTCGGCGCAGACTGGCGGTGCGCGGCGCCAACCGGGATCCACGCTGGCTCGGCGCCAGCCGCCTGCTGGTGTACTGGATGGGGGAAGAGGGGATCTGCCAGCCCACCGAGCACAAGCGGATGGCGCTGAACATCGAAACCTGGGCGGATTTTCTCCCGCTGCGGGAGGCCGGGGTCGACTTCTTTGCCGGCGGCTTTCTCGCCCGTCCCGAGCTGGTCAATCAACGGGCCAACCAACCCGATATGGCGCTGGTACAGCAGATCCTTCAGCTCATCTGCCACGAAGAGTTCTCCTTCGCCCAGGTAGCCCGCCTGCTGGAGCAGGATGCCTGGCTGCCCGGCCTGCTGCTCACCTACGTCAACGCCCCCGGCTTCGATCATGCCGCCCCCATCACCTCGGTGCCCCGCGCCCTCTCCTATCTGGGGGAGCAGGAGATCCGCAAGTTCGTACTGATCAACGGTCTGGCCCGGGTGAGCCAGCACATGCCGGAGGCCTGCACCCGCATGGCCATCGCCCGCGGCCGCTTCTGCGAGTTGATTGCCCTCACCGCCCTCGGTAAAGCGGAGGCAAGCTGGGCCTTTCTGGTGGGACTGGTGCTCGATGGCTCCCTGCTGTCGGAACCGCTGATGGCCCACCTGCCCAAGAGCGTGCAGCGCGCCATCGAACTGCACGAAGGGCCACTCTTTCATCTGTTTCAGCTGGTCAGCACCTATGAACAGGGTAACTGGGCCCTGCTGGAACAGCTTGCCCCCAAATATCAACTCGATCCGGCCCAGCTCACCCCCGTCTATTTTCAGTCACAAATGTGGGGGCAAGCGTTTCTCACCAGCTAGGTGATGGCGAGGCGGGGAGCCACTGGCTAGAATGGGTTCCCTTTTTTCAGAGACTGACCCGCACCATGACGCTTTCCGGATTCCAAGGCCTGATCTTTGACCTTGATGGCACCCTGGTCGACTCCATGCCGCTGCACCTCGCCGCTTGGGAACATACCGCCCGCGAGTTTGGCTTTCACTTCAATGCCGACTGGTTCTATGAGCTGGGTGGCATGCCGAGCCGCAAGATAGCCCTGCTGGTGGCACAGGAGCAGCAGATCCCTCTCGATCCGCTCGAAGTCACCCGCTGCAAGACCGCCCACTATGTTGCCAACCTGCACAAGGCGACCGTCTTTCCCGCCATGCAGGCGCTGGTCGAGCGCTATCATGGCGTCATCCCGATGGGGATCGGCACCGGCTCGCCTCGCGTCAACGCCGAGGCTGTGCTGCGCAACACCGGGCTGGATCGCTATTTCTCCGTGGTGGTCACCGCAGACGATGTGGAGTTGCACAAGCCCAATCCGGACACCTTCCTGCTGGTCGCCAGCAAGCTGGGGGTCGAGCCATCAGGCTGTCTGGTGTTTGAAGATACCGGAATCGGGGTACAGGCCGGAGAGGCGGCGGGTATGCAGACCTGCATGGTCAAAGAGGGCAAACCGGTCGGCATAACGGCATAGTGCGGAAAAAAATATCGCCCTGCAAGGGGCGATAACCGGAACCGGCTCTCATACGGGACATGAATGAAAATGAGAGCAGGTTCCGTCAGCCGCTGACGCAGGGCGCGTCAACGGGGAGTGCGGGGCAGACGATTACTCGTTGTTGCCGCCGCCCTGATTGTCGTCATAACGACCCGGCGCACCGTGGGGACGCGGCGCCATGGAGACACGTGGCTTGCGAGCACGCTGGATATTCACCTGCGGACGGCCGGTGTGCATGGCGATGGTGGAGATCTTGGCCTTGTAGACCAGCTGCTGGTTACCATGAGCATCGGTCAGCAGCACGCTGTACTGGTCGAACCCGCTGATGGTGCCTTCCAGCTTGATGCCGCTCACCAGAAAAATAGCGACCTGACTGCGGTTCTTGCGCAACCAGTTGAGGGCAGAATCTTGCCCGTTCCCGAGGGAGAAGGCTTGCTCAATCGTGGAGTAGCTGGGGGATTCAGTTGTCATAAATTATTGTCCCGCGGAAAAAAAGTGGCGTTTGATTGTGCTAAATGGGCACTGGCTTGTCAAAGTCATTCTCACTCCCGCCAGCAATAGCGGCCTCCGGGGGCTGGTCGCTGACCAGCACAACTGCGATAATCGCCAGCTCTGGCTCTACCACGGGCCTTATCTGGGGTTTTATCTTGCATCCGGTTTCACACCAACACCACACCACCTATGTCCATGATGCCACTGCCTGCGAAGAGTGTGACCTGCTGATACCGGCCACACCGCTCGAGGTGGGACAGGCCAGCTGCTGCCCCCGTTGTGGGCACACCCTGAGTCGCCACCTGCCACAGCAGGAGTTGCGGCCGATCTCCTACGGGTTCGCGGCACTCATCATGTTCGTGCTCGCCAATGCCTTTACCTTTATGTCCTTCTCGGCCAAAGGGGTGGGCCAGGAGATGACCTTTTTGCAGAGCATCACCACCCTGGTGGATGAGGGCTATCTGTTTCTCGGCGCGGTATTGAGCCTGACCCTGATCGGCCTGCCGCTGGTCTATATGGGCTCCATCATGCTGGTGCTGTGGCGGGTCGATAAAGATCTGCACAGCAATGCCCTGCGCTCCCTCGGCCGTCTGCTCTGCCGGATCAAACCTTGGCTGATGGTGGATGTCTTTCTGGTGGGGGTGCTCATCTCGCTGGTCAAGCTGATGGGGATGGCCGACATCAAGATGGGGCTGTCATTCTGGGCTTTCGTCGGTTACACGGTGCTGCTCATCAAGATGATCTCCTCACTGGATCAGATGTGGCTGTGGCAGCGGCTGTTCGGCCCGACCGAGGCGCGGGATATCGACCCGGAAGCGGGCGCGCTGGAATCAGGTCTGGTGGGCTGCCACATCTGTGGCGCTCTGAGCGAGGTGGGTAGCCACAGCTGCTCCCGCTGCGGCGGCAAGCTGCATGCGCGCAAGCCGGGCGGCCTGAACCGTACCTGGGCGCTGCTGTTTACCTCCGCCATTCTCTACATTCCGGCCAACGTCTATCCCATCATGGATACAGTGTTTCTCGGTGATGACAGCCCCTCCACCATTCTCGGCGGTGTGGTGCTGCTCTGGGCCATGGGCTCCTACCCCATAGCTGCGGTGATCTTTTTCGCCAGCGTGGTGGTGCCACTGGTGAAAATACTGGCGCTATTCTGGCTTTGCTATATGGTGCAGCGCGGCAATGTCACCTCCCCCCTCGGCAAGCTCAAACTCTATCGCATGACCGAATTTGTCGGACGCTGGTCGATGATCGACGTCTTCGTGGTGGCCATTCTGGCGGGCCTGATCCGGCTCGACAATCTGATGACCATCTATCCCGGCCCTGCGGCCGTCGCATTTGCAGGTGTGGTGCTGATCACCATGGTCGCCGCCATGAGTTTCGACTCCCGCCTGATCTGGGATTTACAACAAGGAGAACGCGAACGTGAGTGAGCGTAAAAAAAGGTGGAAACCGGGCTCTGACTTTCTGAGCTCTGCCGCCGCAATCTGGATGGTGCCCCTGCTGGCGCTGTTCATCGGTCTCTGGATGCTGTTCCAGCACTGGTACTCCCAGGGCCCCAGCTTCACCCTGACAGTCGCCACTGCCGAGGGCATAGTCGCTGGCAAGACGGTGATCCGCTCCCGCGAAGTGGACGTCGGCCGTATCGAGGCAGTCGAGCTGAGCGATGACTACAGCCATGCGGTGCTGAAAGGACGGCTGACCAATGCCGCCTCCGGCATGCTGCGCGGTGACAGCCAGTTCTGGGTGGTCAAGCCCAGAGTGGGCCGTGAAGGGGTATCGGGTCTGAGCACCCTGCTCTCCGGCGCCTATATCGAGCTCGCCCCCGGCAAGAAAGGTCGGGCGCGGGACGAATACGCCATGCTCGATAAACCGCCACTCGCCTCCCTCGATGCCAAGGGGCTGCGTCTCACCCTCAGCAGTCGCGACACCCGCGCGCTGGGGGAAGGCTCCCCCATCAACTATCAGGGCTTCACCATAGGTCAGGTGGAAGAGGCGAAGTTCCTGCCGGAAAAGAGCGAGATGCAGTATCAAATCTTCATCCACGCCCCCTATGACATTCTGGTGAGCAGCAACTCCCGCTTCTGGATGACCCCGGGCTTTGAGGTATCCATGAGCAGCGAGGGGATGAAGGTGAAGATGGATTCGCTGGAGAGCCTGATCGATGGCGGCATCACCATGGGTCTGCCACCCGGCTGGGCACCTGGCGAGCCGGTCAAACAGATGGAAGGGTTCACCCTGTTCCAGGATGAGGCGAGCGTGCTGGCCGGTAGTCTGGATCAGTTCATCGACTACGTCTTCCTGTTCGATGACAACGTGGGTGGCCTGCACCCGGGCGCGGCGGTGCAGTATCGCGGCATTCGGGTCGGTACCGTCATCTCCGCCCCCTACCTCATCGAGGACAAGGGCGTGCAGATCTTCAAGAGCCGCCAGATCCCGGTGCTGGCTCGCATCGAGGTACAGCGCCTCTCCCACCGCTATGCCAAGGCGGAGAAAGATCAATGGCGCGCCCTGTTCGGCAAGCAGTTCAAGGAGGGGTTGCGTGCCAGCCTCAAGACCTCGAGCCTGCTGACCGGCGGCAAGATCATCGATCTCAACTTCTATCCGGACGCGCCACGTTTCGAGCAGGCCAAGCTGGCCGGTTATCAGGTCTTCCCCACCGTGCAGGGTGGGTTGGATCAGATCGAGCGCAAGGTAAACCTCATCCTCGACAAGTTTGTCGACATGGACATGGCGACCACCCTGACCAAGGTCAACGGGTCACTCACCACCCTGGATGGCACCCTGAAGAACATCAGTGCAGTCAGCGCCAACCTGAACAAGCTCACTGCCAAGGATTCCACCCAGCAGCTGCCCGCCTCGCTCAACGAGAGCCTCAAGCAGTTGCAGGAGACCTTGCAGGCCTATGATGCCCAGTCGCAGACCAATCAGGACCTGCGCCAGTCGGTGCAGACCCTCAATCAGTTGATGCGCGAACTGCAGCCGCTGGTGCACTCCCTCAACGAGCAGCCCAGCTCGCTGATCTTCGATCGCGCGCATCCATCGGACCCTGAGCCCAAGCGAGGCAAACAATGAAAAAAGAGATCCTGACGCTGGCCCTGCTGGGCCTGCTGGCGGGTTGCAGCAGCCAGCCAAGCCTGCACTACTACTCGCTCGATGGCGACAACCAGCAACCCGTGACGGCCCCGGCCCAACCGCAACACCAGTTGGTGCTGCGCCCGGTGGCGCTGGCCAGCCAGCTCGACCGGATCAGTTTGGTCTATCAGCTGGAAGGGCAAGAGCTGCACTTCACCGAGTACCATCGCTGGGCCGGTGCGCTGGACGATCAGCTCAACCAGCTCACCCTCAATGGCCTCTCCACCCGCCTGCCGGGCTGGGTGGTACGGCAGGATGGCGCCCGCAAGGGGCCGGTGCTGACTATTCTGGTGGAGCGCTTTCAGGGCCGTCATGACGGCAGCGCCGTGCTGAGCGGTCGCTGGCGCCTGCTGGCGGAAGATGGCACCGTGCTGCGCGATGCTCCCTTCCGTCAGGAGCGGGTACTGCCGGCCGATGGCTACAACGCGCTGGTGAACGAGCTGGGTCAGGGCTGGCAACAGCTGCTCGACCAAATCGCCGCCGAGGTGCGCAAGCAGGGTTGAGCACATCAACCTGCGAGCATCAGATAGAAAAAAACGACGCCAGTTGGCGTCGTTTTTTATATGGGCAAGAGTCGGGAGGCGACTTATGCCTTGGCAGGCTCAGGCGTGCTACCGCTTCCACATGCATGGCGTGGAGGGGGAACATGTCCATCGCTCCGCGCCCATGCCTACTCACACGTTCGCTGGCAAGCTCAGACGAGCAACAGCCTCGACATGCATGGAGTGCGGGAACATATCGACCGGTTGCACCTCGTCCAGCACGAAGCCCTGCTTGACCAGCCAGGCAAGGTCGCGGGCCAAAGTCTGCGGGTTGCAGGAGACATAGACCAGACGACGGGGCGCCATGGCGATCAGGGTCTGCAGCACCGCCTTGTCACAGCCTTTGCGGGGCGGGTCCATCACTACCACGTCAGCGGTCACGCCTTGGGCGTGCAGCTCGGGCATCAGCTGCTCGGCCTTGCCAACGTGGAATTCGGTGTGCTCGATGCCGTTGAGGGCGGCGTTGCGGCGGGCATCGCTGATGGCGCTCTCCACCGACTCGATCCCCACCACCTTGGCGGCCTTGCCAGCCAGGAACAGGGAGATGGTGCCGATACCGCAATAGATGTCGAACACAGTCTCGTTACCGGTCAGCTCGGCATACTCGAGGGCGCTGGAGTAGAGCACATCGGTCTGGGTCGGGTTGTTCTGGAAGAAGGAGAGCGGCGAGATCTCGAACTCGAGTTCGTGGATCTTGTCGCGGATCACCCCTTCGCCGAGCAGCACCCGGTTGGTCGCGCCCAGAATGCGGTTGGTGCGCTCATCGTTGATGTTCTGCACCAGGGTGGTGACCGGCAGATCGCTCAGGGCTGCCAGCAGCTCGGCTTCGAACGGTAACTCCTCGCCCAAAGTGACCAGCACCACCATCAGCTCGCCGCTCTTGAAGCCCTTGCGGGTCATCAGGTTGCGCACGCAGCCGCTGTGGTTTACTTCGTCATAGGCGGCGATGTCGTGCGCGCGCATCCAGTTGCGCACCCGGGCGTTGAGCTCGACGTGCAGCGGATCCTGCACCGCACAGTCATCGGCGGTAATGAGATCGTGGGAGTGCTTGCGATAAAAACCAATCTCGGCACCGGCATCGCAGCCACGCACCGCATATTGCGCCTTGTTGCGATAGGCGAACGGGCTTTCCATGCCAAGGATATCCTTGACCGGAGTATCACCCAGCCCAGCCTGCTCCAGTGCGCTCTGCACCAGTGCCTGCTTGAGCTTGAGCTGGGCCGGATAGGCCAGCGGGCGCACCTGACAGCCACCGCACTCGGTGTTGGGGCAGAAATCGGCAACCCGATCTGCAGAAGGTTGGAGCAGCTCGGCAACCTTGCCGTGCAGATAGTTCGGCTTGACCTCGGTCAACTCCACCAGCGCCTGCTCACCGGGCAGCAAACCTTCGACAAACAGGGGGCGATCGAACAGGCGTCCTTTGCCATCTCCTTTGTCGGTCAGTTCCAGGATCTCGATCTGGTGTTGATGTCCCACTAACGGCATGAGCGGCTCCAAAAGTACTAAAAATGGGGGGTGATGAACGCGGCAGAGCCATGCCCATCGAGAAAAGGTGGCAGAGTTTAGCGGAGATCCGGCCAAATTGCAGGCATAAAAAGCCTGCTTGTTGCAATGGTCATTACTCCTGGCCATCTGCCGGGCGTGGCCACCTTTCGGGTTGCGGCAAATTTAGCCCTTGGGCCATAACGCCCAGCCTGTTAAAATTCCGCCCTTGAAATTATCCTGGGCCCCGCGCCCGTTCTAGCTAAGGTCTACCGCGATGCGTACCAGCCAATATCTGCTTTCCACTCTCAAGGAAACCCCCTCCGACGCTGAAGTTGTCAGCCACCAGCTGATGCTGCGCGCCGGGATGATCCGTAAACTGGCCTCCGGCATGTATGCCTGGTTGCCAACCGGTCTGCGGGTACTGAAGAAAATCGAGAACATTGTTCGCGAAGAGATGAACAATGCTGGTGCCGTCGAAGTCTCCATGCCGGTGGTACAACCCGCCGAGCTGTGGCAGGAGTCCGGCCGCTGGGATGACTACGGTCCCGAGCTGTGCCGTCTGACCGACCGTCACAACCGTCCCTTCGTGCTGGGCCCGACCCACGAAGAGGTGATCACTGCGCTGGTACGTTACGAAGTGAACAGCTACAAGCAGCTGCCGCTCAACCTCTACCAGATCCAGACCAAGTTCCGCGACGAAGTACGCCCCCGTTTCGGCGTGATGCGCGGCCGCGAATTCCTGATGAAGGATGCTTACTCCTTCCACATCGACAAAGAGTCTCTGGTCGATACCTACGAGAAGATGCACGCCGCCTACTGCAAGGCGTTCACCCGCATGGGTCTGAACTTCCGTCCGGTGCAGGCCGATACCGGCTCCATCGGTGGTACCGGTTCCCACGAATTCCAGGTGCTGGCCGAGAGCGGTGAAGACTTGATCGCCTTCTCCGATAGCTCCGATTACGCCGCCAACATCGAGATGGCCGAAGCGCTGGCACCGGCTGGTGAGCGCGCTGCCGCCACCGCAGCCCTGACCAAGGTTGCCACCCCGAACGTCCACAGCATCGACGAAGTGGCGGCCTTCCTGAACGCGGCTCCGACCGCCATCGCCAAGACCCTGCTGGTACTGGCAGAGGAAGATGAGCACGGCAAGCAGGCCGTCATCGCGCTGGTACTGCGTGGCGACCACGAGCTGAACGAGATCAAGGCCGAGAAACTGGCTGGCGTGGCCAACCCGCTGACCTTCGCCAACGACGAGCAGATCAAAGCTGCCGCCGGTTGCGACGCAGGCTCCATCGGCCCGGTCGGCTTTGCCGGTCGCATCATCGTCGATCGCAGCGCCGCCCACTTGGCGGATTTCGTCTGCGGCGCCAACGAAACCGGCTTCCACCTGACCGGTGCCAACTGGGATCGCGACATCGCTACCTATGAAGTTGCCGACCTGCGCAACGTGGTAGAAGGCGACCCGAGCCCGTGTGGCCAGGGCAAGCTGCTGCTCAAGCGCGGTATTGAAGTGGGCCACATCTTCCAGCTGGGTACCAAGTACTCCGAAGCGATGAAGGCGAGCGTGCTGAACGAAGCTGGCAAGTCCGTCACCATGGAGATGGGTTGCTACGGTATCGGGGTTTCCCGTCTGGTTGCTGCCGCCATCGAGCAGAACAACGACCAGTACGGCATCATCTGGCCGGACGCCATCGCCCCGTTCGAAGTGGCCATCGTGCCGATGAACATGCACAAGTCCGAGCGCGTGGCCGAGCAGGCACAACAGTTCTACGCCGAGCTGAAAGCCGCCGGTGTGGACGTGCTGTTCGACGACCGTAAAGAGCGCCCGGGCGTGATGTTCGCCGACATGGAGCTGCTGGGCATCCCGCACGCCATCGTCATCGGCGATCGCGGTCTGGACAACGGCGTGGTGGAGTACAAGTGCCGCCGCACCGGCGAGAAGCAGGAAGTGGCCATCAGCGACATCATCGCCATGCTCAAGGCCAAGCTGGGCCGTTAATTCCGCCCTCTTCCCGATATAAAAAAGCGCGCCATTTGGCGCGCTTTTTGTTTCTGTATGTTCTGACGACGGCAACCGGATGGCGGGCTTCGCCTCAGGGATTGCGACCGATAAAGAGGTCGGTCACGTGGCAGCTGCTTCTGGCTTCCAGCGCATCGAGCATATAGGCCGCCGCATCTTCCGGGGTCATGAAGCCACTCGGGTCCACGTGATCCGAGTTGTCCCAGAATTCGCTGCGGATCCCGCTCGGGTAGAGGTTGACCAGCCGCAGCGGCGAGCCTTTCAGCTCGGCGCGTAAGGATTCGAGAAAGCCGCGCATCCCCCATTTGGAGGCGCAGTAGAGGCTCTCGTTGGCCTTACCCACCTGAGCGGCGGAGGAGAGCACATTGGCCAGCACTCCACCTTTCTCACCGATAAGCCGCACCGTCTGCTGAGCCACCAGAATGGTGGAGATGAGATTGCTCTCCACCACCCGGCGGATCTGCTCGGCGGTGTAGACACCGACCGGGCCAAACTCGCCCACCCCGGCGCAGTGGATCACCATGTCGGGCTGCCCGCCCCACTCCACCGCAGCGGCGAAGGCAACGTCGACCTCTTCATGGTGCGCCAGATCGGCCGCGATGCCGATCACCGCGCTGCCGAGCAGTTGTTCCTGCTCCTGCAGTCGCTGATAACGGCGCCCCATCATGGAGACCTGATGGCCCCGCTCAACCAGTCCGATGGTCAGCGCCCGGCCGAGACCAGAACCGGCACCTGTCACTATGATGTGGCCCATTATCGCCCCTCGTCGTCAGTCGACGGTCAGATTAGAAAGTGAATTCATCACCCATGAACCATCCATCGACAGAATGCTCTGATAGATGTTGGCGAAGAATATCACCCCCGTTGTCAGACAACGTCAGATTAGAAAGTGAATTCGCCGCCCATGAACCAACCATCGACAGACTGGTCGATATTGGCGAAGTCGACCTTGGCTTCACGCCAGCCGGCACGCAGCTTGATCGGCATGGAGGAGAACTTGTAGGAACCACCCAGACGGTAGTCATAGTTGTCCGCATCGTGAGTGCGCAGATCACCGAAGAAGGCGATGCCGGTGCCCGGGATCTTCACTTCACTGCCGGCATAGGCCATCAGGGTATCTTCGTCATAACCCTTGCGACCGACATAGACCTGCTCGCCATCGTAGTGACGGCCGGTCATACCCAGATCGATCTTGAACAGATCGTTGTTGAACAGACGGTAGTAGAGGCTCAGATCGTAGGCGGTCAGATCGTTTTTGAAGTTGCCGCCGGAGGTGCTGAAATCGGAGACTTCAAACTTGGCGTTCGGCAGGAAGATGATGCCGTGTTCCAGTTGCAGATAGCCGTTCCAGTTGTAGCTGTCGTCATAGCTGCCATCAGCACTGGTGCCATAAGCCTGACCACTGCCCTTGGCGGCCCATACGTCGGCACCGGCGGCAAAACGCCAGTCGTCAGCGGCCATGGCACTCTGGCTGCACAGAGCCAGCACAAAACCGGCAATCAGCGTCTTTTTCATTACGTCACTTCCTCTTGCATACATGGAAAAGAGCACTATTTTACTCGGTGCAGCCAAAATACCCAGCGTCAATCCTGAACAAACGACGACAAATGTCAGTGCTTCATATGCTTCATCTCTGCCATCGGCTCAATCGGCTTCACCGGCAGTGACAGATCCAGCTTCTGACCATCATCCATGGTGAGGGTGAGCGGGAAAGGGGTCTGCTCGGAGAGCGTGCCCACCTCGAACAGCATGATGTGCAGGCTGCCCGGTTTCAGCACCGCCTCGCCCTTGGCCGGGATCTCGATATTCTCGACCTGGCGCATCTTCATCACGCCATTTTCGTGCAGATGAGTGTGCAGCTCGGCACGCCCCGCCGCCGCAGAAGCCGCCGCCACCAGCTTGACCGGCTGGTCGGCGTCATTCTTGAGCACCATAAAGGCGGCAGTGTTGGGGGAACCCGGCGGCAACAAACGCACATAGCCATCGACGGCCTCGACCTTGGCCAGTGCAGGCGCAGTCATCCCCAGAACCAGCAGAGAATAAAACGCACGTTTAAACATGGTTGAAATCCTTTTATGATGTTGTTAAACGGCGCCAAGGTTACCCCAGCAGCAACCTTTTTTGCACCTTTCAATAACAAGGATTTAGACATGGCCCCCATTCTCATTGCCGAGCAGCAGGATGGCTTGCTCACCCTGACCCTCAACCGCCCCGACAAGCGCAACGCCCTCAATACCGAGCTCTATAAGCAACTAGTGGCAGCGCTGCGAGAGGCGGCAGCCGATGAGGAGGTGCATGTCCTGCTGTTGCAGGGGCAGCAAGATTGCTTTACCGCGGGCAATGATCTGGCCGACTTTATGGGCAAGAGCGCGCTGGAGCCCGACGACCCCATACTGCAGTTCCTCCACACCCTGGCCGACTTCCCCAAACCCGTGATCGCCGCTGTTGGCGGCCCGGCGGTGGGGATTGGCACCACCATCCTGCTGCACTGCGATCTTGTCTATCTGGCGGATAACGCCCGCTTGCAGCTCCCCTTTGTCGAGCTGGGGTTGGTGCCGGAGTTCGCCTCCAGCCTGCTGCTGCCACGTCTGGTGGGACACCTCAAGGCAGCGGAGCTGTTGCTGCTGGCTGAGGCGATTGATGCCGAGGAGGCGCTGCGACTCGGGCTGGCCAACAAGGTGGTGGCAGCCGATGGAGTGCTCTCCTTTGCCCGCGAGCAGGGGCTGAAGCTGGCGGCCAAGCCACCCAGAGCGCTGCAAAAGAGCAAGGCGCTGCTGAAACAGGAGCTTAAACAGGCTGTGCACTTTGTCATCGATCTGGAGGCGCGCGCCTTCGCCCAGGCACTGCAAGGGGAAGAGGCGCAACAACGCATCGCCCAGAAACTCCAACGGCGAGGTTGACCTGTCGCTCAACGCCAGTCAGTTGAGGCGAAAACGGCCGATCAGCTCGCAGCCCTGTACCTTGTCCTGCAACTGGATCAGCCGGGCAATTTCCGGATTGGGGTGGCGCTTGAGAAAGGCGAGCAGGGCACCGCGACAGCAACCCAGCTCGCTGATCAGTGCCTCGCACTCCCGGTTCGGGCACTGCGGCACCAGCGCCGTCACCAGCTCGGAGGCAAGCTTCAGGTAGCGCAGCTCGTAAGTCGGCTCATCCATCGCCCGCCAAAAGTCGGCCAGCCGGTGACAGGTGGCGACCCGCATGGTGGCCAGCTCGGTCAACTCCACCTGGGTCATCTCGTAAACATCCCCCAGCGCCTGCTGATAAAAGCAGATCGCCGCCCCCAGCGAACCGGCCTGCCAGGCACGCTCCGCCTCCAGCATGTATCGTTGCCAACTTTGCGGTGTCATCTCGCTCTCCCGAATCCGTCATGGTGGGAGTGTTATCATGGCTAATTGAGAATAAATATCAACCAGAGGGTTAGTGCAGGATCTCTGCGCAACCTTGGCAAACCCGGCGCCCGACCTTATGATCGCGCCCTTCCCTCTTCTTTGGAGCACACCACAATGCGACCACACCTCCCGCAGATGCTGGGTTGCTCCCTGCTCTGCGTGCCCCGCATGCTGGTCTGGATCTATTAGCTGCGCTCAAGCGAACGCAACCCATCCGATCCATTCAGCAAAGGAGTACCAATATGAGCACCTGCCAACACTGGTCGCAGGTCGAATACCTGCACCTGACGGTGACCAACCCCAATATCTGCCTCAAAGGGCAGCACAGCTACTACTCGGGTGCCTGGGATGGCCCCTTCGAAGAGGTGGCGGTGCGCTACCTCCATGGCGATCCCTTCAGCCGCAGCCCGGAAACCGGCTGGGAGCCGCTCTGGCATATCGACCGGCTCCATATCGGCGACTATGTGCAGATTGCCGCCGGAGTAAAGATCATCATGGGCGGCAACCACACCCACAACACGTCCTTCATCAGCACCTATCCGTTCGCCGATCTGGCGGCGCTCCAGCGCAGCTACCGCCCCGCTGGCGATACCCGCATCGGCAACGATGTCTGGATCGGCATGGAGGCGATGATCATGCCCGGCGTCACCATCGGCGACGGCGCCATCATCGCCGCCCGCTCGTTGGTCAATCAGGATGTACCGTCCTATGCCATGGTGGCGGGCACCCCGGCCAGGGTGGTGCGAATGCGCTTTGGCGAGGAGGAAATTGCCCGGCTACAGGCCCTCGCCTGGTGGGATTGGCGGGATCAACAGGTCAACGATCTGCTACCGCTGATCCAGCAAGGTGACGTCGCCCTGCTTGAACAGGCGGCTGCCCACTGGGCGGAGCGCCATGAGTGACCACCGCTAACCAGTAGCTGACAGCATAAGGGCGACCCCGGGGTCGCCCTCTTTTATCTCCGGCATGCTCTGGACGCCGTCATCGCACATCCACTCATTGCGCGCTTTTGGACTGGTTGAGGCTGCACTGCTTGCCGGGATAACCGGGTAGATCCTTGGCATCGCTGCCGCAGGCGAGCCGTTTGGCCTGTTGCAGGCGGGCCGCCAGATTGGCGCTGTCCACCGGCATCCACTGCATCTGCTTGCCGAGCCAGCTGGCCCAGGCAAACTCGACGAAATAGACCTGTTTGTCCTTGCGAAAGTAGCCCGCATTCTGCAGCAGTCCGGCGAGGGTGCGATAGGGGTAATCAGGCAGCTTGTCGATGCTGGTCGGCAACTGCTCCGGGGTCAGTGGTTGCCCCTTCTCATCCTTGAGCCAGGCCCAATGGTTGTTCTGCATCTGGCTCCAGAAGTTGGCTTTGTCCTGCAGACGGCCAATCACCTTGACCCGGGCATCCTTGACGCCCTGCTGCCACAACGCCTTGGTGAGATGGTGGCGGTCCACCAGCCAGTAGCTGCCATCCGGCGCAATCACCACGGGGATCTCTTTCTTTTTCATCAACTTGTCGAGCTGCTTTGCGCTCATGCCCGCCAATGTGGCCTGGGTCTCATCGACCTGGATCTGGCCGACGCCCCCCTGAGTCGGGTGCAAGGCATCGATGCCGATCTCGCACCAGTTGCCCACCGCTGTGTCGCTCTGGCACGGGGCCAACGCCCAGGCACCCTGGCTCAACACACAGGCCAGCAATAACCATGCTTTCATCGTTTGACACTCCTCACCACATTGAACTGCACGGACGCCGGGAACGCTCTTCTACCCCGATTGGGAGTGAGAGTCGAATGCTGGCGGTCAGACCAGCAAACGGGATATCATGATTTCCCATCTGTCGGCGATATTTTCTCGCCGAGTTTTCTCCCCGCTTCACACTATTTGAAGGATCCGACCCATGAAAGGATGGACCCCCTTGCTGGCCCTGCTGGGCTGTGCTGCTGTCCAGGCTGCCGATATTCCCGCCGGAACACAACTCGCCGCCGAGCAGATTGTCGTTCGCCACCTCAAGGATGAACCTGCGAGCCTGAGCCCGCTCAAGCTGGTCGGCCTGCCGGAGTTGCAGGTACTGCGGGATCTGTTCGAGGGGCTGCTGACCCAGGGGCCGGATGGCAAACCGGTTGCCGGGGTGGCGGCCAGCTGGGAGAACAAGGGCAACCAGTTCTTTACCTTCCATCT
This sequence comes from Aeromonas sp. R9-2, assembly GCF_040908025.1. NCBI lineage: Bacteria > Pseudomonadati > Pseudomonadota > Gammaproteobacteria > Aeromonadales > Aeromonadaceae > Aeromonas > Aeromonas sp. R9-2. Next base: position 16,476 of record NZ_JBFOCX010000033.1, on the reverse strand, counting down.
GCGCCCGGATGCGCGCTGGTCCAACGGCGATCCGGTCAAGGCCGGTGACTTCGTCTACGGCTGGCGCAAGCTGGTCGACCCGAAAGAGGCGGCCACCTTCGCCTGGTTCGCCCAGCTGGCCCGTTTCGACAAGGTGGACGAGATAGTCGCTGGCAAATTGCCTGCCAGCGAGCTGGGGGTCAAGGCCCTCGATGACCACACCCTGCATGTGACCCTCTCCCAGCCGGTGCCCTACTTCCTGAACCTGCTGAGCCACCCCAGCCTGTCGCCGCTCCATCAGGCCAGCATCGAGCAGTACGGCAACCAGTGGACTCAGCCCGGCAAACTGGTGGGCAACGGTGCCTTTGTGCTGAACAACCGGGTGGTCAACGAGAAGCTGGAGCTGACCCCCAACCCTTATTACTGGGATCGGGCCCATACCGTATTGACCAAGGTGATCTTCATGCCGATCAATCAGGAGAGCGCGGCCACCAACCGCTATCTGGCGGGCGATCTGCATATCACCGAATCTTTCCCAAAGGAACAGTACGACAAACTGAAGCAGCAGATCCCGAATGAGGTCTATACCCCGGATCAGCTCGGCACCTACTACTACGCTTTCAATACCCGTCAGGCACCACTGAACGATGTGCGGGTACGCAAGGCGCTCTCCTACACCATCGACCGCGCGCTGATCGCCGACAAGGTGCTCGGCACCGGCGAGAAACCTGCTTATCACTTCACTCCGGATGTGACCGCCAGTTTCACCCCGGCCGCCAACCTGCTCTCCACCAGCAGCCAGCCGGCGCTGGACAGCAAGGCCAAGTCCCTGCTCAAGGAGGCCGGTTACGGCCCGGACAAGCCGCTCAAGCTGACCCTGCTCTACAACACCGCGGAAATTCACAAGAAGATGGCGCTGGCGATTGCCAGCATGTGGAAACAGAAGCTGGGCGCAGAGGTCGAGCTGACCAATCAGGAGTGGAAAACCTATCTCGACAGCCGCCAAAGCGGGCAGTTCGAGGTGATCCGCTCCTCCTGGGTCGCCGATTACAACGACCCGTCAGCGTTCCTCGGCCTGTGGGGCTCTCGTCACAGTGGCAATATGGCTGGCTTTGCCAATGCCCGTTATGACCAGCTGCTGGCAGAGGCGGCCAGCACCCAGGATGCCGCCAGCCGCAGCAAGCTGTTTGGCGAGGCGGAGACGATCCTGCTGGATCAAGCCCCCATCGCCCCCATCTACCAGTACACCAATGCCCGCCTCATCAAGCCATGGCTCAAGGGCTACCCCATCAACAACCCGGAAGATGTGGCCTACAGCCGCCAACTCTACCTCGTCAAACACTGAGACCGGCCACAACGATGCGAGGCCCTGCGGGGCCTCGCTATTGATACTGTTCACATCCCGATTTACAGCCTAAAATGCCGCCCCTTCTGTTCAATTAATCTTCAATACCCAGTCAGACATGCGTTATTTGATACTGCTCTCGTTGTTGTGGACCCTGCCCGCGCAGGCCAATAGCGAATCCCAATGCCAGCAAGAGTTTGTCGGCTGGATGCTGCACCAGCAGCAACAGTTCAGCGATCGCAAGTCTGACAAGATGGAGCGGCGCCGGGCCGAACGGGCCATCGAGTTGGCTCGTCAGGAGTACGACAAGCAGACCAGCTTTTGCAAGACGATGGAGCTGGTGCGCAGCTACAAAGATAGCGATCCGCGCTTTAAACCGAGAAGCGGCGAAGTTCACGATTTCACACCGGCCAGCTAACCCTCACTTCATCAATTCATTGTGTTGATTAATTGACCCAAGCCAAGTTCGGGGCACTGAAGAGCCTTAGAATGATTAACTGAGAACGACAATAAAAACATAGTTATCAGTTAGTTGGCTTTTTCAGGAACGACACATGACCAAACTCCATCAGGAGGGGGAGATACACTTCCCCGACAACATCGCACTCATCTCGACCACGGATCCCGCCAGCCATATTACCTATGCCAACCAGCACTTCTGTGATGTGGCCGGATATGGAGCGACCGAAATGGAAGGAGTACCCCACAATCTGGTGCGACACCCCGACATGCCCAAAGCGGCCTTCGCCGACATGTGGCAGCGGCTGCGACAGGGCAAAAGCTGGATGGGGCTGGTCAAGAACCGCGCCAAAAGCGGTCAGTTCTATTGGGTAAACGCTTACGTCACCCCGATCCTCAATGCGCAGAAGGAGATCGTCGAGTTCCAGTCGGTGCGCACCAAACCCGCCGCCAGCGATGTGGCCTGGGCCGAGCAGCTCTATGGCCTGTTGCGCAGCGGCAAGGCGCTTCCCTGGCTGAGCCGCTTTCACTTTGAACCGGGTCAGCTGACCCTCTGGCTCTCCGTTTCTGCCTTGTTCACCACCCTTGCTACCTTTGCTACCGGCAACCTGTTATGGCTGCTGCCCACCGCCTTGTTGCTGTTGGCACAGGCAACCCACGGCTGGCGATTGCAGCAACGGCTGGCTCATCTGCTCACCCTTGCCGATCAAGACAAGGGAACCCGCCTCTGTCAGGTGCTCTACACCCGACGGCGCGACACCCTGGCGGCCGTCGAACTGGCCCTGCGGATGAAACAGGCCGAGCTCAAGGCCGTGGTCGGGCGCAGCGCCGACACCAACCAGCAGATCCTGCAGGCAGCCGAAGATGACCGGGGCAATATCCAGACCATTGATACTCATCTGCAGCAGCAGCGCGCCCACAGCGAGCAGCTGGCGACCGCCATCACCGAGTTGAGCCACTCCATTCGCGATGTGGCCCACAGTGCCCATGAGGCGAGCAATCTGGTCATAGAGGTACAGCAGGTATCCGACGAGGGGCTGCAAGCATTGGCGACCACCCGTTCTGCCGTCAACCAACTCCATCAGGAGCTGGATGCCAACCACGCCGTGCTGGCCCAGCTCACCAGCGACAGCCAGAAGATCAGCGGCATTCTGGAGGTGATCAGTCAAATCGCCGACCAGACTAACCTGCTCGCTCTCAATGCGGCCATCGAGGCCGCCCGGGCGGGCGAACAGGGGCGCGGTTTTGCCGTGGTGGCGGATGAAGTGAGGGCGCTGGCCCAGAAGACCCGAGCCTCGACCAGCGAGATCCACGAGATGATCCAGGCGCTGCAACAGACTACACAACAGCTGTCGGACGGGATGACACAAGGGGCACAGACTTCGGTGCGCTGCCAGCAGCACGCAGGCACCACCGCCGACGTGCTCACCCAGATCAACCGGATGCTGGGGCAGGTAACCCGCACCAGCGACGAGATCGCCCAGGCGGTGAGTCAGCAGGCCGACGTCACGGCGACCCTCGATGAAGGGGTGCACCAGATCCACCAGCTAGCCAGCCACACCGCCGACAACAGCAGGCAGGCGCTAGATGGCATCACCCTGCTGGTAGAGCGGCTGCAGGATCTCTCGCGGCTGATCAACCAGTTCAGATATTGAAGCGACAGCGATCAAAAAAGCGCGTCAACTGACGCGCTTTTTTCGCTTTGCCTGACAGGAGAGTTATTCGCCCTGCTCGCTGGCGGCAAACTCCGGCACCTTGGCCATGGCATCCAGCACCACCTGAATACCGGCGCCCGGTTTGCAGGCGTTCTCGCTCAGGTGACGGCGCCAGGCGCGGGCCCCCTGCATGTTCTGGAACAGCCCCAGCATGTGGCGGGTCATGTGGGAGAGGTAGTTGCCCTTGGCCAGCTCCTGCTCGATATAGGGCAGCATCATCCGCACCACTTCGTGGCGGCTCGGCACGGCGTTGTTCTGGCCGAACACCAGATTATCCACCTGCGCCAGAATGTAGGGGTTTTGATAGGCTTCGCGCCCCATCATGACGCCATCGACGTGTTGCAGGTGCTCGAGAGTCTGCTCCATGGAAGTAACACCACCGTTGAGGGCGATGGTCAGCTCCGGGTAATCCTGCTTGACCCGATAGACGCGGGGATAATCGAGGGGCGGGATCTCGCGGTTCTCCTTGGGACTCAGGCCGCTCAGCCACGCCTTGCGGGCATGGACGATAAAGGTGTCGCAACCGGCATCGCGCACCTGTTCGATGAATGCCTGCAGAAATTCGTAGGAGTCCTGATCGTCGATACCGATACGGGTCTTCACCGTCACCGGAATATCGACCACATCGCGCATCGCCTTGACGCAGTCCGCCACCAGCGCCGGTTCCCCCATCAGGCAGGCACCAAAACGACCGTTTTGCACCCGATCGGAGGGGCAGCCGACGTTGATGTTCACCTCGTCATAGCCGCGCTCCTCGGCCAGCTTGGCACAGCGCGCCAGATCGGCCGGATTGCTGCCACCCAGCTGCAGGGAAATGGGGTGCTCCTGCTCGCTGTAACCCAGATAATCCCCCTTGCCGTGGATGATGGCACCGGTGGTCACCATTTCGGTATAGAGCAAGGTCTGGCGGCTCATCAGTCGATGAAAGTAACGGCAATGCCGATCAGTCCAGTCCAGCATGGGGGCAATCGAGAATGTCTGGAGGTGGACAGGCTTGCCAGATATGGCCTCAGAGCCTGATTTAACGGGGTTTTCACTGATTTGTTTCTGAGTCATTTGCGGGTGTTTCCAGACATTTGTTGATTGAACCTGCCCCATATCTGCCCCACCATTTCATGGGGCAGGTGTACTCCACGAGGTATCTATGGCCGGCTACACAATAGAAAAACGTAGGACCAGCAAAGGCGAGTTACGCTATCGCTGTACCGTCAGGGAACATAAAGGCGAAGAGGTAGTATACCGAGAATCTCGAACCTTTGGCAGACAGTCCGACGCCAAGAGCTGGGGAACGCAGATGTTGGCGATGCTCGAAAGAGACGGCCTCCCGAGCAAACGCCAGCCTGTTCCGACCATCCGCGAACTCATTTCGCTCTACCGTGCCCATCCAGCCATCAGCCCCACCATAGGCAGAACCAAGGCTTATTGCCTCGACCTGGTTGCCGATTGCGATATCGCCAAGCTCAATGCCGACGAGCTCACCATCAAAGACTTAGTCGATCACTGTCAAGCCAGAAAAGATGCGGGAGCCTCTCCAGCCACCATTGCCCATGACATAAGCTACCTTGGAACTGTTTTTGCTGCCGCAAACCCGGTCTTTAATATCCCCGTCGACAATAAGCTCATCCTGGAAGCACGCAAGACCCTCAACAACCTGAAACTGGTAGGTAAATCTCAAAAGCGCACCCGCCGTCCGGTAAATGACGAGTTAGCACAGATCATTACAAAATTGGAAATGCGACAAAACCGAGTTACAGCGAAAATTCCTTACACAGATATGCTCGATTTTGCCATCTTGAGCTGTATGAGGATAAGCGAGGTATGCAAAATTAAATGGTCTGACGTCGATGAACGAAATAGGGCCGTGTTGGTGGAAGATCGCAAAGATCCAAGGAAAAAAATTGGAAATCATATGCTGGTCCCTCTTCTTGGGGATGCATGGACGATCCTGAACAGACAGCCAAAAACCAATGAGAGAATATTCCCATATAATAGCCGAAGTGTTACTGCAGGTTTTCAGCGAGTAAGAAAAGAACTTGGCATTGAAGATCTTAGATGGCATGACCTAAGGCGTGAAGGAGCCTGTCGCCTTTTTGAGGCTGGATTTGTGATTGATGAGGTGGCACAGGTTACTGGCCATAGAAACATAAATATTCTTTGGCAAATCTATACAAATCTATATCCAACCAGGGTACATAAAAAATTTGAAAAATTAAAAATGAACATTCAAGAATAGAGATATGACATTTTAAAAAGACACCTGCCTGCGAGTTTAACATGAAAGGCCCCAAGGGTTGCCATCCCGCCAAAGACTAGATTACCCCCCCCCCAACAGAGAACTTGGTAATTATACATTTAGAACACCATAAAAACTTAAAACACAGGGGGTGCAAAAATCAGCACCACATGAAACGACATCGCAACCACCTGTTTTACTTGAATATTATATTTTCATATAAATAAAATAGAGTTATTACTCACAAAAATGCATTTCGCAGACGTACTATAGCAACACAACACGCACACAACGTGAAAAATATTTTGCTCTAACAACCTAACCAATCAAAAAATAGGGTATTGTTGCGATGAATGTTCTTGTGGTAAGCAGCTTTGGTGTAATTAAAGATATATTTAGATCAGTATTAAAACAGCAGTCTTTCATTCAAGATGTGAGATTAATAAACCCCAGTGAAATAAAAAGTGCAGATGTACGAATAGGGCATAAATTTGATAACAACCTAGATCTGATAATCTATGATCTGGACACCACATGCTATTGCTCCGATAGAAAAATCAGAGCAATTGAGGAGGCCATGAACTTATCTGCCAAAAGGGGTAACAATAGTAAAATCTTGTTTGTTGCCAGTGAAGCACAACTGGCAACCACACAAGAAAAAGTAAGTTTTATAGATGACTACTTGATCATTAAACCATTTAGAATAAAAGATGTAATACACAAATTAAAAGATATAAACTCACAAAGTTTACTAATCAATACATTATAACATATGATTAGTCCCAGTATGAGAAAACACCGTCCAATTTCATTTTATACATCAGGTTGGCGTTAGGTTTGTCAACTGTCGCAGGCCTCAATAAAAAAACATAGTCATTGCCTATTTTTTTTATATGAAAGCGCCTTACAACAGGAGTCAGATACTCAGCACTTAGTATATTAAGAGCATCCTGAGTACTTGAAGTTATAGGCGGGGTGACAACATTTTTGCTTATAGACACAGTCATCAAATATGGCTCTCTATAAGCAACAAGCATTGTATTACTAATGGTTAAGCCACTATCTTTAAAGTGTGTTAGTGTTCTTAGCACACCGTTCTTGCAAACACCAGCAATAGTTATATTTGGAGTGTCAAGTTGAGAGCGATAATCGCAACCATAGCTATTAACGAATGGCACGAGCAAAAACAAAAGTGGAAATAATAACACTATAAAAAGTGAAAGCTTAGTGCTTTTTCTCATAAATACCTTTCCCAGTAACAGGGTCTATACCATAGATATAAGTCCCACTATCTGACGGAGCCCCCTCCAGAACAGATGGTGATAAACCAACCGATTCAACAGTACATACTGTAATGTTTTTATACTCAACACAATGTAAAGGCTCGCGGTCTCTTAGCAAGCTCACCACTGCAGCCCAAAGGATTGCAACTACAACGCCTAAAAATATAAAACGGAATGATAGCACAGGTTGGTAAAATGCTTTGACCCACCTAACAAAATGACTATCAAGTAAGCTTTTACCTGTCGTGATAGATGTACTCTCGGAAGCAATAGCTACACTTCCATCCTCTGCTGCTCTCATAGAAATAACACCAGGTAGAAGGCGATACCCCTCACGGGGAAGGGTCACAATAAGAGGCTCATTCGTCACCTTAAGCAGTATGCTTCTAATATTTTTTATAGCCATATTAACAGAATTAGGAACAACTATTCGCCCAGGCCAACCCACAACCAGAAGAGCGTCCTTTGATACCACCTCTCCTTCTCGCTCGATAAGACACTTGATAATTGCCAGCTCATTCTGGTTCAGATGCCCTATCACAGAATCACCGCTAAACACAAAGCCAGTAAACTGATCAACGTAAACCATGAAACCCCACCTGTAGAGATCGCTTTCTGACAGTATAAGTAAAAAAACATAACAATACAGCAACTAAAGTCAGGGCGGCTTCATTTGACACAACAAAATCAATTATCACAGTGATTTTAGTGATTTACCTCGAGTGTTTCAGATTTTCTTTATCGTGTACCAGCAACTTAGCCCCCGCCACAAAGCTAACAAAGAGCCAGCCAAGACCAAGAAAAAACATCAATGCATTTACAAGAATTATTCATAGCTTTAATAAAGAAGTATTTGGCCAACAACTAAATTGAAGGCCAATTGATAATGATATCTATATTATTTAATCATTGTTTTCCACTTACCTATATCTGTAAATCTTTTATCTAGATGGGGCAAACGCTCTCCATAACTCAACATAGGGCTCCATGAAGACAAAGAGGCCGATGCCAAGTCTCGGTTTACAATAGTCATATTTCCAGCACAGATTGCCGGTTGCGCCCTTAACCCGTCATCAGGAATTCGTCCATACTCTGGTTCAATCAGTTCATAAACAGTTTTCGTATTTGTATTTAGACTTGCCTCATCATCATAAGTACAAAACAACTCCATACCATTGGAATTTACAAGGTCACCAGTGGCAGAGTCTTGTTCTTCGAAAACATTATATGAGAGATAAACGTTTTGAGGTACATTAAGTGTTGCGTGCTTATAGTTACTATAATAATAGTAATTGGCTCTCTCTGAAAAGCGATTAGCATGAATATGGAAATTGTTTATTGGAGCATCTTCCCAATCTCTTTGATTGACATCTATATTTCTAAAATGAGTTAGAGTTAGAGTTAGAGTTAATTGTTCACCATTTCTGATTACCAATGCAGCATCAGATTCTTTATAGCTACCAAAGTAGTTCTTGCTTATAGTCATGTTCTTATGAAGGCGAAGAGTAGCTAAATAGCTATTATCCAAGTCTCTTTGGTTCGTAATTGGATTATACGCATTTTTCTCCCCATCGTTCTCAAGTACGTTACCCACAAAATCAAGGTCATCATCCATGTTACTAAACCAAGCCATAGTAAAATTCCCCTGTGGCTGCTTCCTAAAATCATTAAACATGAAAGAATCATAGCCTAGCTCAGAGAAATACCTTGAAAAAAACCATCTATCTGCGAGCGTCTAGACAATGAAAGTTCATGGGTAGGCTTAAGAAAAAGTTGATAAACTTCATAACCAGTATATTCCCTTGCATGGGTTCCTGTACCGGACCAGAATTTATCATAACCTAACGCAATAGCGTTGCCGAAAATATTCCCTCTTATCTCAGCACCTTTAGTTGCATAGGAATAAAGACCAATCCCTGGGCTCTGCGCATTGCGAAGAAAAACATTACTAATAACATGCTTTCCCTTATGCTCAATGAATGGCTGCTCACTTTGCGTTTTTGTATTAAAAAAGATATTCAAAATGGAAGCTATTCTTTGTTTTCTCCCTCCATTAAACATAGCTCGAATGTTGTCAAAATATAATTGTTCGATCTGAAAGTTGTCGAGTTCAGTATACCAATCACCACCAGTGTGAATAATCGCACCTTTTTTAGATCTAAGGATTGAAGGACCGTATTGGTTCGAGCCGACAAGCCTTACTCCTGACTTTGGATATATCTGTGACTCAATATTATATGTGCCAGATGGAAGATAGATGACCACAGGTACATCATCCTTATACATTGATGAGGCTAATACAATCAGGTCATTTAATTGTGATGCCATATCATCTTGTATGCCAGGAGTAATCCCATAATCTGCAGAACAGATTACAGTGACAGGCTGTTTTAAATTATTTTTTGTTGCGAAATATGCGGGAGCAATATTGGCTACTGACTTATCAGTATCTATACTCTCCCCAAGACATAGAGCGTTTCCAGGGGAATTAGCAAAAACCGAGAATGGAGCATAAGCAAAAGTAAGAAGAAATGTCACAACTAACTTAACATCCCGATTCATAATAGAATCCTCATGAAGTAAATTTAAAAATGGAACATTACAGCAGTATCAATCATCAATTTACATTATGTAAATTTGGTGTTTTCTCTCTAATAAGAGCCTTCCAATATAAACAAACCTCATCTTGTTCTTGAGCCCTACTAGAATAAATAGCGGTACGACTAGGCAATCTGAACACTTTAATGTGCTTTTTATATGATATGACTTTGATATCATAAAGGCCTCCACGATGCTTTATCCGATAAAGATCGTCACTAAGTTGCTGGTCAGTTAGTTGGAATTTTTTCAACACTTGGCAGAGTGGTACAAATTCCTTCTCATCATAGAGCCATGAGGCTATCGCATAATACCTTGGGATTCTCTTGCCTAAGAACATAACGTTATACCCCTTTCGAAATGGTTAAATAAAAAAGAGGGTAATAGTGTGGTTTAACCTTGTTCAACCCTGTCTTTTTTTATATCTACATTAATTGCATTAGATGCAACACAGTTTAGTGATAATGCTTGGTATGCCGAATCATCATCAAAAATAGAAGTCTTTAAAAGTAGCATGCCTTGATTAATTTCATCACGTTGCAAAATAAAATGCTTACCATCAAATCGTATTTCACATACATCAACATCAATCTCAATATCGTGTTCAAAATTGAACTTCAATGTTACGGACATCATATAAAACAACTCCAAATTTTAATATTTAAAGCTTACTGTTCCATTGCATCCTCACCTGTCGATACACAAACCAGGTAGTTATTATTGGTGCACCATTCCCTATCTATAGTCTGAATACCCTTTGCTCCCGGATCCATATTGGCACCAACCCAGCCACTGTAGTTATCATCCCATTTACCACAATCCCAACGATGGTCTGTAGTGCCCCACCAGGCACGATCCCCCCAAGGGGTAACGGTACCAGTCTGACTGCTGTTGAACACAAGCTCATGGCCTGACGAACTGGCGTTAGTATTAATTATTGTTGTAAGGGCATCACGCCAAGGCCCCCCACGGCGATAAATAACGCCAGGAGATACAACGTCTGCACGATTGGATAGCAAAGCCTTGAACTTCAAGAAACCAAATGTCTCTGTAATCCTGGAATCAAGTTGGCGACTCTGTGTACATATTTGATCTGCTTTATTATATGTAGCATTCCAGTCAGCGGCACCAGCAGCAAATGTGCCAGATACCTTTCCTGCCAAGGTAATCACTTCATTATTAACAGAGAGTGTCAGTGGAATAAAAATCCGTCTCTGTTTGCCATTGTTGGTTGCGATAACATTCAAGCCAACATGATAATCCCCGGTCGGAACGATCAGGTTATCACCATGATAAAAAGAGAGCCTGAGTTTGCCGCTGACAGCAGAATTCATCGTGTAGGTATTACCAGAGCGATCGACATTGCTAACTCTGATTTTTACAGGAACGGTAAACTGAGAAGATGGATGATAAGCTAATGCCTCAACCATCGAATACCCTCTGGTTGGGGTTGGTGAAATAGTATCAGGCGCGCTCTTCACACTCCCAGCATTATATTCAGGAGGAACAGTGAAATAAACGGACTCATTGGCTGCCGCATAGTGCGCTGAATCAAATGATTGAGCATCCGTAAGCTTGACATCATTGATATAATCGCTACTGGTTCGATATTTATCATAAAATGGTTTCAGATTTTTTACTGCATCAACTGTCAAATCTTTCGATACAAACTCAAAATTACTTTGTGTTATATAGTTATTGCGTATATTGTCAGAATTGATCACTTTTATATACGAATTGGTAGTACCTGCAGTGTAGTGGGCACAGCCTGCATCACCGACAGTTTTTTCATCAGCCATGGCAGCGAAGGCGGCCATCAATCTGGTCTCAACGCCTCCCTCACTACTGGTAAATGCGTTTTCAAGGAAGGTCAGCGTACCACTCTTCAAACGATTGCCAGATATGACATATGAGATAGACCCAACACTGCCAGTGATAGTTCCAGCAACAGATGACAGCATGCTCCCATTGTAAAAATCGGAGGATGTGACAATCCCATCTTTGGCAATCACAGCATATTGTCGTTGCTCAGGGAGCTTGATCGATGCGTCATTTTTTAAGGAGGTAATAACCGATGAGGCATCCTTCCCTTGATTCAGTAACTGATTAGCTTTGGCCAATACTGCTTCATTACGATAAAGCAACCCTTGATGTTGGAATATTCCCTGACTAGGCACAATCATGTTGGTTTTATCGAGCAGGGTCATTGGCACAGTCTGCCCGTTACTGGCCAGGCAGCTTCCAAGAGCACTCCCCATGCGATGATGGCTAGTGTCAATTGCAATAATTGAATATGTTGCATTAGCCGCAATTGGAAACAACGCAATGATAAATGCTTGTGCAACACGGTGTAATCCATGGAACATCATCTTTGTCACCTCCCCTTGTATTAACAGCTGAAGTGTTCGTTCGCGTACCCACCAAAATAAATAAGCGTTAACACTTCACGATTAATTTAAAAATGGAACAGCAGGCTATATACAAGACCACGACAACACAAGCCCTTAAAAACTCAAACGAATCCACAAATAGCGATTGGCTCTGATTATTATTTAATATTAGGCAAGGCATTTTATTATGTAGGTGAGTTTGTGGGGATGCGATACATGCCAGGGAACATATTGGCCAGCGACTGCGTTAGCTTTGATAACGACTTTACTCAAACCATCGGATTAACCGCATAGGGCAAGCAATCACAAAGCAAGCTAGATTGACTACCTATCATTGCAACCCCAATTCAGCACTGCAATGGCTATCCCAAACCGATGTGTTGTCCGCACTCATCAAGAACAGAGACTAGATCCGTTAGCGACTTCACGATTGAGAGGGCTCAACCGTTCTTAACTCCATAAAAAACCGGCACAGGGTTAGCTGTGCCGGTTGATATCTGTAGTGGTCAACCAAATCAGGTACTTGAGCAGACCGCTTATATTACGCCAATCAGGATTGTGCTTTTACGCACACGGCCGGAGTGGTCATCCCCCAGGATTGGGCGAGCCGCCACCATAGGTAACGATACCCCCAGTCTCCAGATAGACAGTACGGTAATCCGGTTTGGCAACCTCTTCCGAGGTCCAGTAAAGATGACCTTTGGGCCAGCTACCCGGTCGCTTGACCTTATCCGCAGAGATTGCAACCAGCTCGGCCGAACTGAGCAGACGCAAGCCGCCCCCTTGTCGTTGGTTGTGACAACAATGAACTGCTCCCCATCCATATCGACAAAACGCGCTGCGCCGCTGGTAACTGTAAAGGTCACCACAACTCCTTCCCCCACCAGGTTGCCTACGGCATCCTTGACCGTCGCACTTACCGCGTTGGTAGCACTGCCATCAGCAATCGCACCGGTCGCAACGGTAAAGTCCGTCCCCTGGTCAGCCACAAATGCAAAACGCTCGGTCGCATTCACCTCGTGAGCTATCCAAGTCGCCGTCACTTCTGTGTGGCCTGCCCGGGTGCTTGTCAGCACAGTGCTCATCTGACCATTCTCATCCGTTGTCAGCGTCTGTGACTCATGTAGCTCATTGCCACTGCGTGCAGCTTCATCCACGGCACTAAACGAAAGCGCGACCACTTCACCAGGTCAAGACCGTATTTGGCCACCACGTCGGCGTCACTGTCATCACGCCACCTGCAACCGGATTACCACTGGCCAGCATTGCCACCGTCACCAACGTCTGCTTGCGATAATCCATCACAATCGTGTTGTTACGCTCACCCAGGTCATAGCGACGACCCATCAGGGTGCGCGACTGACCAACACTGGCTCCATAAAGTTGCTTGGAAAGCGGTACACCCAGACCAGACGCAGGTTCAGGTCCATGCTGACCGAGGTGTCATGGGTTGAGCCCCAATGCTTCTGACCGACACCAAACGTCAGCAAAGAGAAGGGGGTATATTCCAAACCATAGGAGAAGGCAGATGGATTGACGGCCCGCTCACTGGTACCTGCCAGCGCCACCTCCTCACCGTAATATAGCTCAAAGGCAGCGTTGGCCCCCAGTTGCGGATAAGAAGGCAGATAGGCTTTCAGACGCACATTTAACCATTGGCCGCCAATTTCAGATAATCGTGCAACAACTCAGCACCCAAACCAAGACGAAGGTTATTCCCAGTCAGGTCATAGTCATAAAATGAGTTAACACCGAACATGACCTCTGGCTGAAAGAAACGCGCCCCCAGACCCGCATTAAAGAAAGTCCGCTCTTCATCAGCGCGCGCACCAAGTTGGGTATAAAAGAGGTAGTCCTTACCTTCCAGTACGGACAACAGAAAATCAAACGACCCCTTGTCGGTCGAATTCAATGAAACAGCGGCAGTACCAAACTGCCCCATCCCGGAATTAATGGCGCCATTGACTGCAGACTCACCCATCGAAATAGCACGAGACTTTGCCTGGTCGCCGACATTGGAATTGGAAAGCAGCTGACCGGATTCCACCGCGACAGTGGCCATCGCCTTTTCAGACGCCTCGGTTTCAAAAGGGTTGGCCGCAGAACTGGCTGAACTGCCAAGGTCAGGTAATTGCTGGGCAGTGTTGACCACCGCATCTTGATTGGAAGAATTAACCGCCGCACGTACAGCCGGGGTGAATGCCAGTGCAAGCGGATATGACAACTGCAATACTATGTTTAACCAGGCAAGACCATGCTTTACTCGCATAGCATTAGAACCTACCTGACTACCCGAACCAGTCCATTTTGCACTGAACTGTTCAGCAACACTTTTACCTTTTTTACCTTTACACATATTTAGCACCCAGCATTAATGATCAGAACAAGACAGCTTATTGCACGGCGAAACACAATCGCAGGGCAAACTCATAAAAGCTAAAAATAAAAGGCAATAAAAAATAAAAAACAACAAAAACAATGACATACAAAACACCACCACATACGCCAACCATAGAGAGACCAGCAGAGCAACAAGAAAACAGAGATAAAAAAAGGCTGACAAGAAACACTTGCCAGCCAAACAGGCACAATTTGAACACACATATCGGGATGATGATTTCATACAACAAAAACCACCGACACAACCTCGATCAAGAAAGTTATGCCGAGCAGATCGTAACGACAACACCACTCAAAACAACTAATAAAAAATAATATCAACAGGGCGTAATGAATGGAGGGGGGGGTGAGAGAAACTTATCCAAATTTATTAGCTGAAAAGATGGTTGCCAGAAGCAATAATAGCATTGAAGGCATTTCAAATCAGGCATGCCTTCAACACTCTCATATCAACATAATTAATGATACTCAAAAGAACGAACGGTAGATATCCAAACATGTTTAACTTTCTTATCAGATCTAAAAAAAATAGTAATAAAAAAGTTTTCGTCGTCAAACGTAAGGGGAAGCTTCTGCTTGCGCTGAAAAACAATATGGTAAACGATGTGCCTAGCCTCATATCACTTTATCATGATAGCAACAGGAGCGGGTGGAAGATTGTTGCAGATCAGGTTTATGCCCGGGATGAACATGAAGCTGCATTGAAGGTTCAGTTTTTAACTGACTCTCATGGTTTTATGATGGCAGCATGCTTTATTAATGCCCTACTGGTTGTCCTTGCACCAAACCTTATAGTTAATGCATTTCTGGCATTCTCTTGTATTGCTGGATATGCTTATGCTCTCTGGGCGATGTATAAATTTCAGAGCCCCGCATTACAGACACTAACCATGCAAAATAACATCAGACACCAAGATTGAGAAAACGCCATTTTAAGGTTGTAAATATGATTCGACATAATCGTTAGGGAAAGTGCGAACAAGTCCCTGATGTGAGATCATGAGCCCCACTTGGCATCAGGGATAAGGTTCAGCATGGGTCATCATGCTCACCTTCGCGGATAGCGAGTTCAATGGCAAACGCCGCAAAACCCGTAAGGAGTTATTCCTGGCTCGCATGGAGGCGTTGCTCCCATGGACAATGATGCTGGAGGTCATCGAGCCCGTCTATCCCAAGGCAGGTAATGGCCGTCGCCCCTACCCACTCGATACCATGCTGCGCATTCACTGCATGCAACAGTGGTATAGCCTTAGCGACGGCGCCATGGAGGATGCGCTCTACGAGGTTACTTCGATGCGTCTGTTTGCCAAGCTCTCACTGGACCAGGCCATCCCCGACCGCACCTCCATCATGAACTTCCGCCATCTGCTGGAGCAGCACCAGCTGGCCCGGCAGCTCTTCGACGCCGTCAACCTGTGGCTTTCTGACGCCGGCATCATGATGAAGCAAGGCACGCTGGTCGATGCCACTCTCATTGAGGCCCCTTGCTCGACCAAGAACAAGCGTGGCGAGCGTGACGGCGAGATGCACCAGACCAAGAAAGGCAATCAATGGTACTTCGGCATGAAGGCTCATATCGGTGTCGATGCCAAGAGTGGCCTGACGCACAGTCTGGAGACCACGGCAGCCAATGAGCACGACCTCAATCAAGTGGGAAATCGGCTCCATGGCGAGGAGGCATTTGTGTTCGCTGACGCAGGATGTCAGGGTGCAGAAAACCGTGAAGAGCTGGCGGATGTAAAGGCACAATGGGCGATTGTGATGCGACCTGGCAGGCTCAAGGAGCTCAAAAAGCATCCGCGCAAAAACAAGGCTGTGATTGCCTTTGAGAGGCTCAAATCCAGCATCCGCGCCAAAGTGGAGCACCCGTTTCGGATCATCAAACGTCAGTTTGGCTTTGTGAAGGCGCGGTTCAAGGGGCTGCGCAAGAACGACAACCAACTGGCGATGTTGTTTACGCTGGCGAATCTGTTTCGCGTGGACCAGATGATACGGGCATGGGATAGCTGTGCCCAAAAATCGAGATAAGCCTCGAAAATGAGGCTAAATGGCGCTTAATAGCCGAATACTTGCG
>NZ_JBFOCX010000032.1:0-34596 GCF_040908025.1 Aeromonas sp. R9-2 | reverse complement strand
TGCCCATGATACAGACTTGAAGAGGATGGTGATGATCAGATCACCGAGCCCTCAGTTAGTTCCATTCAAGCTGCATCGATTTGGGAAACAACGCCTCGTTCAGGTTGGAACAATATCGCACAATGGTGTGTGGGTTGTTTTTTCAAAAAATCACTCTCAAGGAGCAGTAATGAAATCTATATTCGAGAGAGGAATGAAGAAACTGATAAAAAGTGGTTATTATGATGCATTAATTAAAGAAGAGGAAAATAGGCTTGGGATGCACTAAGCAGATATATCCATACCTATAGAATATCAATCTATTTTAATAGGTGGCAGGATAAGCCTGCCACTTTATATTAAGTAATAGTCAGATTATGCGGGATAAAATTTAAATTAGTGCACCAAAGCAAGTTGTACTGGTCTTTCCAAGTCAGTGTTCCCAAACATTCTCTCTCCCTCTCCTCGTACCTCTAAACCGACCATACTGTTCATCGCCATCACAAGTTTTTCAAGATGATAGCTAGTTGAGATTGCTGTATCAAGCATTGAGCTGGATTTGGCCAAATGCTGTGCATTTATTCCAGAAACCAAACTTTTCGCTCTATCAAACACTTCATTTAAAAGCACCTTCTCATCCTTTTCCAAAAAAGGATTTATGATGCCATGCATTTGATTGAATTTCTTGTGTTGCTGAATTCGCTCCAATACATTTATCTTCACGCATTCAATTTCTTTAAAATCACCACTTTCAAGTGCCGCTAGCAAGTTTAGAGCCTCCTGCCCCTTTTCGTGAAATATTACATCCATAGAGAATTCCCCCCCCCCCTTTCCGGAGAATAAAGTTTGGCCAGCAAGAATGTTTTTCAGTAGATCCAATGAGCGAATACCATTGTTTGGCAATATGAGGTCTTCCTTACCAATATAACCGACAGCACTGCACTCTTTCCCTATCATTTTATACTGTACGCCTGACTCACCATTAAAATAGCGCACAGCACCAATTTCATACTCACCGTAGATTGGCTCTAATCCAAACTGACTTGCGAGCAAGTTATGCAATGCCTCCTGCTTAGCCCAAATTGATGGTTTATCCACTTCAAACAAGTCACCTGAAATCCCAAGCTGCAATTTACTGATATTCCAAGCATTGGTAATCCTGATTTGCGGCTGTTCTTCCGCACAAATGATCAAGTCTTGACCATCATACATCAAGCCATATCTATTAGCCCTAAATCCACCAACATCAAGAGATAAGCTATCGCTGGCGCTATTGATAATTATTTGTTTAAATTTATTATTTGCGGTTGGTAGCAATATATTTTCCGTATTTTTTCCTGCACCAATCACCAAAATTGTCTCTGGTGACACATAATCAATAGTGCTATCTTCGCCACGTAAATCTAACAACTTGGCATTACCATTTACACTAAAGTAAGCCTGACCTAAAAAGAAGTTATAGTTAAAAGTAAAACCTGAACTAGTCCATATGGCTGATTTCATCTGCATGCAATTTTTAGCGGCATCATACTCAAAAGCCATTTTCTGCTCACGGTTGCCTTCAATATAAATGCGTTCATTTCCGGTGAAGTTTAGCTCATAGGCTGACTCTCGATACTGCTTCAGACTAGTTATAAGCTGCTCGTTTGACTTGTTTTGTAATACAACTCCAAGCCAATCGCCACTATCTTCAAACAAAGGACCAAACAGTTTAGCCAATCCGATTAATGGATCTTTATTCTGAAGCACCAAATGCTCAAAAATGCTAAATGACTCTTTTGATAATGACACTGTATCGGTATAAACGCGCATTATACCATCATCATCTAGTCTTACTTGCGACGTGATTGTCGCTTTTGCCATCTTGCATGTGATCAGAGTGCGATGGAGATAGACACCATCCATATTACAGATGAGCTTTACAGAATCACGCCCCCCGAGAAACGCATCAAGTTCTTTCGAACCTAACCGAGCGACTGCTTTTTCAGCAACTAAAGAGCCATTGTCAAAATAGCTTAAAATGCCAGTATCGCTGTTCAGGAAAATGCCTCTATTCAAAGATGAATCGAAGACTCCGTTAGTATTACTACCTTTAAGCACCAACTGGACATAACGACTTTCATCCAGGTTGGTTAATGTTCTTTTCATATAAGGAATACTCTGAACCATCTCCTCATAAGAGTCAAAAGAGAGTACCTTATTCACGATCTTTTGTTCACTTAGATCGATTTGCATTATAATCCGCCCTGACAGTGGATGTTTGTCACCAGAAATGCCACCCACCAAGTCTCCCGAGTCCGATATCATTGCCAAATCGGAGACCAGGCACACATTTTTAGGACGAACCTTTCCGTCAAATCTGATAGACTGCGAACCGATAGTCAACCGATCCGAATTAATATTTATGACCCTATCTTTTGCAAAGCGCAGGAACTTTGTCTCCACAACTTTACCATTATCTATCAAGACAGAGTTTATCAAGTGACTCACATCAAAACACCAACTCTCTTTATCATCAGCATCAGCACTGGCATCAGCACTGGCATCAGCACTGGCATCATCACTGGCATTTACAACAATATCGATTGGCAGATGAGACATTGAAAGCGTATAGTGACCACCAGATCCCTGTAATTTATAGCACAATTTATTACGATGAATTTCATCATCTATTACTGGCATTATAATATTTCTTTCCCGCTTATCCAAAACAATCACTATATCCGTATGTTTATATTCAATACTCCTAATGTTAATATAATCATTCATAAACCAGTGGTGTTTGAACCACTCAAACTGATCACCATATTTTTGGTGCAATCTTTCAAATGCCTCAGAATACTCTGGTGTCCAGAGACCATATATTGACTGAAGTTGATAGTTATAATTTGCTGCCAGGTTACTTGGCAACACAAATGCATCAGCATTTACAATTTTGGTGTTCCCCACTAAATTTGTAGATTTTTCGTTAACCCCGAAGGCCTTATAAATATCAACAACAGCAGTACCCCAAGTTGCCTCTGTAGCTGTTGCTTTCCCTAGCTCTATAACACCGTCTAGCAAGTTCACGCTTTGTATAACAAGCGTGCTATTTACTATTTCACTCCACTCAACGTCCTTGGATTTATTATAGTCATCAAGTAAATGCTTAAATAAATCTGTCGCGTACTGATAAGCCGCTTTATCCTTTAATTCAATACTAACTAATGCGCTACCTCCGATCAGCAGACCCGCCAAGGGTATTGTCAATGGATTTATAAAATCAGCGACTGCAACAGCACCTAACGCTGCCGATGCCAGACTGATAATTGTCATGGATAACGGGACAACAGCACCCACCAAGTTGGTAATAGCCATACCCTGCTCATACGCATTTTTAGCCTGAACCACTTGAGCTATCGAGGTGGCAAGATTTATCAAATCAAGTTTCAGCGCGACGTCCTTACTGACTGATTCGAACACCTCAATGAGTTTGCTCGCCAATTGGAAATCGGTAGCTATCGCCTTCAGCACCATATCCGAAACCTCAACCAGGTCTTGGACTCCACCCTGCACATTTTGGATAAGTTGGGTATAGGTCTGCACCTTCATAGCCATGGTGACATTATCAAGCCCTTTATTGAAAGGATTTTCTCCCAGCAGGGTTTGCAACAAAAAGGCTGCATTCAAAGTTGCCGGATTACCTTCCATCTGCTCAAGAATCACTTTCTCATCATGCTTAAGTGAGATATTGCCGCTGCCATCTAATGAGGCGTGCATCTGGAAATCATTCAGTAACTGCTGCATGTGCTTGTTAAGCCGTGCAATTTTCTCATGCTGCTGAGACTCGATCAAAATCGGCTTTTTCTCGTTATTTTCCCCAATCCAAATAAGATTACCTGCTTTGTCTGTCTCCAGAGTTGGCTTAAATCCCTTCAACTCGGGATAGTTGAGTAACAGATCATCGAAGATACCATTGACCTCTCCTTTAAGCTGCAGCAGCTCATTCAGCTGGATCAATAACTGGGTGGTCTGTTGTTCATGGCGTTCACCACTCACCTCACGAATACTTTCCTGCAGACTGGCACCGATTTTTACGAGTAGTGCAGCATCATCAGCACTGAGTGGCTCCTTGATAGCCTGCATGCCCTCAATGAGCGCCAGCACTTCCCCCTTGCTCTTGGCCTGAACAACCACCTGGCCATCCTGCATCACGAGGGTGGTTTTGTGTTGTTTGCTAAGCAGGTTGGCCACTTCCTTGCTGACCCACTTGCCATCGATATTGACCAGCTTATGGCCATCGTGATTAACCTGGATCTGCAGTTCGCGACCTGTCAGCTGGAGGGGAACATCTTTTAGCTCCAACTGTTGGAGCTGGTTATGAATAAACTGCAACAACTGAGCTGGCAGGCTCTGTTCCAGGGAGCCACCTGCCGGCAAGGTCTCGCAGCCAACCAGAGAGATCTTCAGCCCCTTGAGATGGGGGCCACTCTTTGCAAGCAACTCGAGCACAGGATGAATGGCTTGCTGCAGTTGTGCAACATCGAGACCGCCCAGGGTGGTCTTGCCTTCTTTGGTATCACCGTGGCCAACCAGCTGAATACGGATCATCCCCTCACTGTCCAGGGTGAGCCAGTCAGCGATGCTGGAGATACGAAAATCCTTGGTCTCGTTATCCCACAACAGTACGTTCAGACTTTTATTGTCGGGATCAAGTTGTAGCAAGGCGCTCTGCTCGGGATGTTTACCGAGCAAATTTAATACCGAATTATTGACGACCTCTTCACTTTGAAGCTGTAAAATAAGATTTCTTCTATACTTTGTTGCTTTTTTATCTTCTATAACATCTTGTAAAATACTATCAAAAGCTTCTCTTGAAGGCTTTCTCCATTCAATGACATCACCATCCTCTCCTAGGGAATTGTCGAAATCTTTAGCGGCTTCATTTATTTCCCCTTTAATTTTATTGAAATCAGACTCTATCTCAGCCAGAAATTCCCCCCCATATAAATTTGACGAAGTACCGCTTAAGTAGGCCCCAACCAAGCTTACTTTATACTTATAGTAAGATGATTCAACAAATCCCAAAAGTGCCTCTTTAGTACTGAATGTAAATTCACCATGATTAGGATCATAATAAGTCCATCCAGATTCAACCATTTGTAAGGAAATAGCATGAGAAAAAAGTTCACCACTATTAGGGTCTTCAAAAGAAAGAGTCAGAGTGGTTTTTTTTGACCTAGTAAACTCCTTATTCGTCAATTTTCCAACTACAGTTTCTACTAAAAACCGATCGAAAGTGGTTATCAAGTCTTCCTTTAGCCCTTCGGGAAAGAACGATAATTCGTCGGCCTTTGTTAGTTTCTCCGAGTGAGCTTTCACATGAGCAGAACAAATTAAATCTAACAAAGTCTTCTGAAGACTCACATTTTTTGTTTCAAATACCTTTGACACCTTCTTATTTATTGACTCTCCATCATCAAACTTTATATTTAAATCATGAAGCAAAACCAAGCCAGCACAAACTCCATCTGAAAACCCGCCAAGGTTTAAATCCTTCATTTTTTCCACTATTTTAGATTGACATTCAAAGTCAGAGATACCTCTAATCCTTTTGGAAAAAATGACAGAAAACTTCTTGAATTCCTTAGAACTATCTTTTTTAATGCTCGCTGAAATATAATCAGAAAGCTTCACAAGTAATTCATCCCCATTTCCATTTTTTTTATGACTTTCCCCAGCTTCATTTATACGTTTTTGTGACTCTTTGTAAATATCTTCTGGGATGTATCTTTTATACTTATTTAAAATACTTATTGTTTTTTCAATTTTTTTCTCAAAGCTAATCATTTAGCGAACTCCATTGTTAAAATATACACAAAGCTTTAAAGGAAGCCTATTAAAGCTCTATTTAAAGAGGGGCGGGGTAACGATTTTTAAAATTAAAACGTCAATCTAGACACGCCCTCACTTTAATTAGCTAGATTATATTGCCATTGAAGCTATACAAGAGCGGTGGAAAAGGACCTAACCAAAAACCGATCTTATGATCTTAGATGAGGATTAATGGCTAAAAATAACCATCTGAAAGATTTTATAAGACATTTATCGTTCTCTAATCGCTTCGCTAAATACCTCCTTGATGGGTGAGAGCAGATAGTCGATGACCCGCCGACTATCCGTTTTGATATCCGCCGTGACGGCCATGCCCGCTTGCAGGGGCAACGCAATCCCGGTCTGGGTGCGCATATGCGGCGCCAAGCGGATGCGCGCTGCATAGACAGGCCCCAGCTTTTCGTCCGCAATGGCATCTTGCGACACATGTTCTAGCGTCGCTGGCACAGTGCCGTATTTACTGTAGGGAAAGCTCTCAACTTTGAGGGTGACCGGCTGGCCCGGGCGCACAAAGCCAATATCCTGGTTAAGGATCCGAGCCTCTACCACCAGGGTGGCATGATCCGGCGCAACAACCAGCAGGACTTGCGCCGCTTGTACCACGGCCCCTACGGTTTCCACCGCCAACTGCTGCACATAACCGCTGACCGGTGCGCGCAGCGTGCGATACTGCTCACGCTCGCGGTAACGCTCGATATTGAGCTCGGCCTCTTTCACCTTATCATTTGCGGCAACCAGTTCCGCCAGTGCATCCCGGCGGGCGTTGGCAAGACTCTGTTCCAACTCGGCCTGCAAGCGGCGAATATTGGCTCGGTATTGCACCGTTTTTATCTTGACAATATCGAGCTCTTTCTGAGTCTTTACTCGCTCATTCTCTATTTCCAGCCATTGCAATCGCGCCCCCATCTTTTGCTCCAGCAGCCGTTTCCACGCCTGGGCCTTTTCAGTCAAAACGGGCAATTGCACTGCCAGTTTGGCCTGCTCTGCCAAGCTGGCAGCCACCACCGCTTCGCTCTCTGCAAGCTGCGCTCGGAGTACTCTCTCTGAAGCCAGATAGCCAGATAACTGCTCATGCAAACGATGTTTCTGCTCCGCTTCCAGCTGATCCATTAACGAGGCAGACAAGATAACGTCTTCATCAATCGCTTCATTAGCAAGCACATCGATCATGGCGTTGGCACGCATCACATCTTGTTCAGCTAAATTGAGCTGGCGCTGGAGCTGAGCGAGATCGACCTGATTTTCGGTTGCATCCAGTTCGATCAACACTTGCCCTGCAGTCACATGCTGACCGTTGGTCACATGAATGTGCCGTACAACGCCATTTTCAAAGGGCTGCACCGGTTTGGCGCCGCCCAACGGCGTCAGTTGCCCTGTGGCTACTGCATTAACATCGACTACACCCAGATAGGACCAGAGTAGTGCTAGGGTGGCGAATAGCATGACCAGCCTGGCAAGGGCTCTTCCTGCCGGGGAGGCGGGTGTATCGAGGATCTCCAGCGCCGCCGGCAAAAACTCACGTTCATGGCGCAGAGGGCGGCTTTGGTACCAGGTTTGAATCCTTGTTTTCAGTCGTTTGATAAAACGGGTCATGACAGAGCCTCCTCCAGCTGACCACCAGACTGGATTGCACAGAGCCGGGCATAACGCCCCCCCTGTTGTAACAGCTCATCATGAGAGCCATCTTCAGCCAGCTGGCCATTTTCTATGGTCAAAATGCGATCACAATGGCGCACCGTTGAAAGACGATGAGCAATGATCAGCACGGTACGCCCCTCGCAGATAGCGCGCATGTTGTGCTGAATAATGCTCTCAGATTCATAGTCAAGGGCACTGGTGGCCTCATCCAGGATCAGGATACGCGGATTGCTCACCAGGGCACGGGCAATGGCTACCCGCTGACGCTGGCCTCCCGACAGATTACTGCCACGCTCTTCAAGCACAGTGTCATACCCTTCCGGCAACGCCAGAATAAAATCATGGGCACCGGCCAGTTTGGCGGCGTCAATCACCCTCTCCATCGACATGCCGGGATCCGACAGCGCGATATTGTCCCTCACCGAGCGGTTGAACAGCAGGTTCTCCTGCAGCACTACCCCAATCTGAGTGCGCAGCCAGCTGGTATCGACCATCGCCAGGTCAAAACCGTCAATCATCACCCGGCCGGATTCAGGGACAAACATCCGCTGTACCAGCTTGGTCAAGGTGCTCTTGCCGGACCCGGAGGGACCGACAATCCCGACCGTCTGACCAGCAGGAATATCCAGACTGATGCGGCGCAATACCTCGGGTTTATCCGGACGATAACGAAAAGTGACCTGGTCAAAGGTGAGCTGACCGGCAATGTTCTTCAAGCTGCTGCGATTGGGGTCATAGCCCGGCTCTGTCGGGCTATTGAGCACATCCCCCAAACGTTCGACAGACAATCGGGCTTGCTGGAAATCGTTCCATAGCTGTGACAAACGCAATACCGGCGCGGTGACATGACCGGCAAACATATTGAAGGCAACCAATTGGCCCACAGTCAGCTCCCCATCGATCGCCGCCTTGGCCCCAAAAAAGAGGATCAGGGCACTGCATAGCTTGGAGATAAGCTGAACTGACTGCCCCGCGATATTGCCAAGGTTGGCAGCGCGAAAGCTGGCACTGACATAGGCGGCCAACAGTTCCTCCCATCGCTGCTGAGCTTGGTTCTGCACTGACATGGCTTTAAGGGTTTCCACCCCAGTAACCGACTCAACAAGGAAGGACTGGTTTTCGGCACTGCGCCGGAACTTCTCGTCGATACGCTTGCGCAGTACCGGGGTCACGGCAACCGCAATCAGGATGTACAGCGGCAAGGATAACAATACTACTGTTGTCAGCAGCGGACTGTAATACCACATAACGCACAAGAAAATGACGGTAAACAGTAGATCCATCACCAGTGTTAACGCCGAGCTGGTAATAAATTCCCTGATATTCTCCAGTTCACGAACGCGGGCCACTGTTTCACCTACCCGTCTGGCCTGAAAATAAGCCATGGGCAAACTTAGCAAGTGTTTAAATAGTTTTGCCCCGAGCTCAACATCAATGCGATTCGCCGTGTGTGAAAAAACGTAAGTACGCAAGCCGCCCATGATCACCTCGAACAGCGCTATGCTGGCGAGTCCTATCACCAGAATATTCAGGGTACTCATACTTTGATGGACCAGCACTTTGTCCATTACCACTTGGAAAAACAGAGGGGAGATAAGTGCAAACATCTGAATAAAAAGCGACATCAGGAGCACCTCTCCCAATAGCAATTTATACTTGAGTACCGCAGGAATAAACCAGCTTAGGTCAAATTTCCCGCCAGCCCCAAGGGCAGGGGCGCGTTTGGTAGCCAGAACCACCTCACCATTCCAGAGCGATTCAAAGCATTCCACTGGTAATACATCGACCTCCCCATTCGCACCATGCTGGATAAGCACTTTATCATCAGCCACTTTGCCAATCAGAATGAAGTGACCATCCTTGCATTGTGCTATCGCTGGTAATGGTATTCTGGCCAGCTGCGAGATGTTCAGCCGCACATGCTTTGATTTCAAGCCAAGCTTGCGCAGTATTCTGACCAAGGCATAGGCGTCAATATTGGCACCGGCATATTCCCGTTGCAACTGCTCCTGATTAACTGGCAGGCGGAAAAAACCCAGTAACAAAACTAAACTATTGAGCGCACTGTGAAAGTCGGCAAAACTTTTTTTGAATGTACCGATTATCGTATTATTATCAAAGCCAGGTATAAGCAAGAACCACCTCAATCAAGAATAAAATTTAAGCAGAGTTTAGACCCTCCATTGTCATAAATAACTGGGGGGGGGGTAGAAATTTATAAGAAAAAGCTTTCACAGCATCCTATACAGACTATGCACAGCCAGAAGTATGCGTCCTTAAGCTCAAAAGGCCTATCCGGTATTTTAAAAGTAAATAAACCCATAACCAAAACATCTTTATAGTTTAGCTTAGAGCAAGTTAATTATTAACAGTAAGTAATAGATAGCCGCTGGTTATTATACGATGAGCATCAACCATTATCATTAATTATGATTAAAGTACTCACATACCCCTCAAACAAGATAGTTATATTAATAAATGAATAGAGGGAATAATGTATCGCTCGATAGTATTTAGCAACGCAGTAGAACTGACTCGGCTCGGTGATATGCGAACAGGCATACAAATTCCTATCACCTTGTACAACGTCTTAACGCCAGCCAGAATATAGTTCCCCAAGGAGTTATAGTCACACTAGATGCCTTATGCAAGGCTTGATTTTTTCAGCAAGCCACATGCATATCAACATGCATGTGGCTTGCATCATAAACGACATGTCTACATCCCCGGCAAAATATAATTACCTGCATTTTAAAATGAGATGATCGAATGTAATTTTAAAGTATTTCACTAGAGCTACGAAATATACCTTAACAAGCGAATTAAAAATGCCAAAAACCCAAAGGTAAACCGCTGAAATACATCTCATCCAAACTTAATCAAGACATTCTGCTGAGACTGAAATGATATAGGCACCAGGAGGTAGCTTAGCATCTTCATTAGCTTTAACCTCAAAGAAGACTACATCACTCGGCGACATGATAACCACGTTTTCTGGGCTAACCTGTGGATTTAAAGCGCTATCAAATACTAATGAGATGCCAATAGAATTGGCCATGCTTTCATTATATGCTGTTCCTATATCACCACGGTTTCTTAAGCCACCTGAATCATTAAACCAAATTTTAAATCCTGCGTGAGGTTGAGGGCAAGATACCTTGCCCCTTGCAAAAACGCTATCATTTACAATATGCTCATTGTGCCCTTCAATTGCCATCATGGATATTTCTGCCTTAGCAATACCCGCGAAAAAAATAAATAATATGCTGCATATTGTTTTAAAATAACCATCAGATACACTTTTCTTCAAACTCATACATACCCGCCTTATTCTTTATGGAATTATCCAAGTCATACTCAAATGAACAGTGACCACCTTCACTCCATTTAACCTTTAATGTTCCAGCCTGATCCAGGCCATACATAAAAACTCTACCGTCTGTATCAACAAAACCAGTCGTGTTATTATTGTCAGTAACCACCGCACCAAATGGTGGACTATTCATATCTGACTTTCTGATTTTAATTAGTGCATTACCGCCTTTCCTAACAGGAAATTTAATAGGAATAATCGCTCCGCTGGTTGGAATAACTCTCTTATTAGTCTCAGTTAAAAAGGCATTATCTGGGATAGTTAAAGGGTCAATTGATACATCGTTAACCTGATATGAACTTAAGTTACTGAGCAATGCCATCCCGTTACCATCCGTACTTACACTGCGTGAGTTTAATATGGAAACAGAATCAGTACCATCTACCGAAACCAGCCCGACAGTATTCTGTAATGGCTGGCCGAATGTCACGCCATCCTGATGCCAAAGCATACCGCCAGCAAAAGAAGCATTCATACCTTCATAGTCGTCACTATAGCTATACCGCCCCCCAAGTTCAGCATGCTTGCCATACCAAGTGGCATCGAGACTTGCCACGCAGTCATCACAACGCCGAGTGTCCAGGTTATTATGTAAATTGACCCCGAATGCCAACTGCTTGTCTAGAATTGCTGAGCGCAGCCCCACATCCTGAGTGGAACCATTTTGATCTTTGTTCTGGTAACGATATGAAAGATAAGCAGGCTCTTTATTAAATAAGTTTATAGGTATCGAAAGCGACACGCCAAATGTATCATCCCATTTCCCCTTAGCATTCTGGTAATATACTTTTGCTCTGTCATAGTTAAATGTTAGAGATGCTTTTTTAATTCGTGTTGAGTGTGCCAGGCTATACCTATTATTATCTTCTCTTCCTCCATAGAAACCCTCACGTAAAGCAGAAAGTCGAACACTACCATATTCGTTCAATGATTGTGATATTGACACATATGAGCTCCACTTTTTACTTTGCCTACTTCTTCCTATTGATCCCCCCCCCCAAGACCACGACTCTTGATCTCGATAGGTATCCATCACTTCTGACAAGGAGAAGAACTCTTGCTTGTTGTAGAGTGTGCTATCTAATGAGATACTCGACCCGGTTTTAGGAAATACCTTGTTGTAACGAAGTCTTTTCTTGTGCGAAATTATTTGACTGTCATTCTTTTTCTCGGCTCGAGCCACAACAGCGTCAACTGAGATATCCCCCAAAAAGCCGAGGCCAACGCCACCACCTAACGAAGCGGCTTGATATTTCTCCGAATATTGAGTACCACCGAGCAAGGTGATATCCCACGGGGTTCCATATGCAAGAGTGAATTCGCCAAAGGGTGTTCTTTCCACATCACTACGAGAGGGACGATACAGCCCTGCAGCTACGCTATATACATAGCTCCCCATAGGCAAAACAATAGCGGGTTTACTATATGGGACTGTATATATGATCCTTGAGCCATCGCTACCTCGTACGGTTACTTCCAAATCTCCAGCTGAGTAACTACCGGGGATATCAAATATATCATATGGACCAGCAGGAACCGCCTCCGAGTGGATTAAATAACTCCCTTGCCTTATCTCTATTGTTGAATCAACTAACGCAACACCACGCACAGACGGTGACTTAATACGCATACGTGCTGGCAGCATGTTTTCGTCAGTAGAAATAACCCCACCCAGTAATGGAACACTATCAAATATGGATGAGCGAGAATATGTCTCACCTAACTGCAATCTGCTTCTTATATCGTTAAGCCCACGCTCGGCATAAGTGCTAGCATAGTTCCACTTGGTATCACCTCTATTTCCCCTCGTTACATCTAATGAGCTCCTGACCCGCCAATTACCTGCATTAAA
Source organism: Aeromonas sp. R9-2 (assembly GCF_040908025.1). Lineage (NCBI taxonomy): Bacteria > Pseudomonadati > Pseudomonadota > Gammaproteobacteria > Aeromonadales > Aeromonadaceae > Aeromonas > Aeromonas sp. R9-2. The sequence goes on along the minus strand of NZ_JBFOCX010000032.1, from coordinate 21,880 downwards.
CCCAGGCTTTAAATATAGGTAATAATTAGTGTCATTATATTGCGAGCCGCTATACCGACTCATCATGGCACGATAATTCATTAAAAACCCAGAAATGCCTTCATCCCAAAGTGCCGGATTTTTACTTTTATCGTTGCTTTGTTTACTTTCAAGTAGCGCCTGTGGCACTCTAATATTCAATACCTGCTCTTCTTTCTTAAAACTGAATTTTGCATCAGGAATTGCATCGATATTAGCACATCCATTCCGAATAGTTACCTCGTCCTCTGGCAATGCAACCTGACGTGCAGGGCTATCACCAACTTTCACCCCGTAACTTTTCAGCTTTTCTACTGAAAGGCAAGGCAATAAACCAGAACGATTTTCATCCCGATAAAAGTTTATATCGACTGATTCAATGTAGTTACCATTAAGATACACGTCGACAAAATATCGTCCAGGCAGTCCATCTACGGTATTTAGCATCGATAAATCAACATCACCAATGCCTTTGAGCATCCCCAAGTCGAATTTGTATGGGTCTGCAACAACGGTTTTAATCCAGAAAAACTGATAAAATATAAAGGCTATTATGACACTAGGAGAAGATGTTGATTTCATAAAACGTCACTTCACAATCGATTCAAACACCGGAGACACCCCCCCCAAGTCGTTAATTGCACTCCACCGAACAGCTGCTGAGCTAACTACAGGGACATCATATTGTATGTGTGAATACGGTGGAACAGGCCCTTCAACCTGGAGCTTTTCTCTTCCTACATCAACATCATTTAAATGCAAGTAAAACGGCGACTCATTATTCACTACTAATTTATTGTTTTGAACAGTCCAGGATACTTTATCATGCTGCAGTGATTCTATATTCTGAACAGCATCAGGCCTGACCAACAACTTGATACATGTTGATAAAGATATTTTTTTCACAAGAACTGCTTTATTCTGCTTACTCCCACCGTCATTCCAAAGACTATCTTTGCTTGGAGGCACACCTTTCACACAGAGCCATCTTAACGACTCTCTGTCTTTTGGGTAATCACCTTTCATATCTAATAACCGCAAACGCAAAGCCTGATTAGGCTCAAGCCTAACCAAGGGTGGCGAAACAAAAAATGAATCATCTTTCGCTAGACGTTCTGAAAGCACCTCCGACTGAACCAAAATAGGATATTCTTGCGGATTCTCCACTGTAATAAGCGCACCACGACTACTTAAATTATAAACCAGACGTGACGCGGACAGCTTAATTTCAAAAGGACGTTCCAACACCTCCACATTGCTTTCAGCATTTACTGAAAAAGATGAGGCACATATCAAAAAAAGTAACAAAAGACTCTTTATAGCCACACAAACCTCTTTAATTAATTTAAAGTGCTTGGGGGCCCCCCCCCAAGCACGATGCATATTATTTAGCAAACTTCCCAGCATGCACAGTCACAGCGTAAGCGCCTGGGGTCATATTAGAGGCCAAAATGGTCTTAGATGTGCGAAGAGAGTAACTCCCAACACCCTCTGACGTACTAGCAATTTTGTACCAAGCAGCACCTTTGATATCGACTTTCCCATTCTGAGTTACCTCATCAAAGCAAAGCTCCAGACGTTCGCCAACATGATTTTCAATTGGCTTATCATTGCTATCCACAGGCACAGCATAGGTACAGTACGGATGATCAGTCACATTCATATCACCCATCTGCACGGCGAACACGTCGCCCTTATCACCCTTAACGGTTCCAGTGACAAGCTCAGTATTTTGCTGCATAGTTGCAGTAGTAAGAAGATCTGCATTCACCTTCAAGTTGTGCGACACCGGAGTTGGCTTATTAATGTTAAGCGTCACAGTAGCAGATGCCTGAGTCCCATCAATAATAGCAGCAGCACTAGCAGCACCTGCAGCAACCATGAAAACTGCACCAACACCCATGGCAATAGCAGTGATTTTTTTTCCTTTCATTACACAAACTCCACATATGGAAATTAAGATTTAAAAGAGATTCTATTAGAATAAATAGTGCTTCTACATAGATATCCACACAGCACGTCACAACCAACCGAATTGACCCAACCAACCCAAACTGCACACCAGACCATGCTTATGGCGCTTGGCAGTCATAGCAAATTAAGGCTAAGAGTTAATTCAAAGCAGGATTGCTAAGCACGAATCAATAATACCCCCACCCTCCCCAAAGAAAACTAAATAGAAATTAATATAGGGGAACGAGAAATAAAGCCCCGGACGAGCCCAATTCAGCCAAAGAAAAGAACCAACCGAAACCAATAAAGGCAAAAAGGACTCATAAAACACCCCGCAAGGAATTCAAAAAGGATTCGAGAGGGATTCAAGCGGAGTTCGAAAAAGGACTCATAATTAACTCAGCAAAAACTTAAATAATATATAATTAAAAAGATTATTTTTACTTATAAATAACAAAAGCATGCAACATCCCTACCTACACTGCTGCAAGGAGACAGAAACAGTTGAATAATGATGCTTAAATTAAGCAAGGGGACGGGAATTTAAATACAGACTTTCAAAACCAAGCAATGCCACATAAAACACAACAGCAGCTCCAATTAAGCATCAAAAATCCTATCACAAGGTCAATGCATGACCTTGTCGAGCTTACCAATATATTATTGCATAATATAATTAATAATTTGTCGCCATCAATAAATATTATATCTTAATATACATAGGAAAATGTGGTAGCAATAAGTTTATAATGTCTCTCCATGCGCATTAACCCAGTTAGTTTGGACACAGAGTCTTATGCAGATTAATAAGATTGCTCTATCCCTCTTCCTTGTATTAGGGAATTTCACCTCTCCCCCCCTGTTTGCAGGAAAAGACATAGCAGAGCAGTCACCGCTCTACTTTAACACCACGCAACCAGTCAATGACTTGGTCGGCAGTCTGGCGGCCAGGGTGCAATTTGCCCAAAGCCAAATTATCCCGTCACATCCGAAGGAGGGTGATCGCCAGCCTATATTAACCAGTGAGCGTAAAAGCCTGTTACTAGTACAGCCACTGTATGCCGATGACGCCACGCAGATCTATGTTGATGTCCGTGACAACAGTGACCAACTGCTCGGTACCCTGACGCTCGCGCCACCTTCTGCGTTGCCTAAAACGGTTTATCACGTCGATATGCCCGAGGTCAGCTTCAGTCCTCAATACAGCACAACAAGCAACTCTGAAAAGGCCAAACTGAAGGAGTATGAGCAACAACGTGAGCGTAATCGACTTAAGTACGCTCCACATACCTGGAGCGGAGAACTACCAGCACAGTGGATCAAACCAGGGCTTAACCTTATCGTGCGCCAAGGGGATCTGAGTGGTGAATTAGGTGGCATCAAAGTGGGTGCGCCAAGTGAGTTATTGTTGCACACAATTGACTTGGGTTTGTTGACCCCGCCGAGGGAGCGCTTCGCATTTTCAAAAGACCACGAGGCTCATCGAGAATATTTCCAAACGATTCCGGTCAGCCGAATGATCGTTAGCAATTATGCCCCTTTACATCTGAAGGAGGTCATGATGCCAAATGGTAAATTACTTACCGATCTATCACCACATCAAGGAAGCTGGCTTGACGGAGAACTGCGCCAGTATATTGGTAAAGAATTAATTTCCCACGGCATTAATAATGCCAACTACGGCCTAAACAGCTCTGCCGGAATAGGTGGAAATACCTCACCTTTCAGAGTCGCACAGGTCACAGTTCACAACAGTATTGGTAATTATCTCAATGGCAAGATAGTGCATGGAGGATCTGGAGGAAACGGCATGGCCACCCTTGATAAATCGATTGGAAACGAGTTTAGCCATGAAGTCGGTCATAACTTCGGTCTTCTCCATTACCCTGATGGATTTAGAGGGTCAGTGCACCGTAGCGCTGAAAATATCAACTCTACTTGGGGGTGGGATAGTGACAGTCGTCGCTTCATTCCTAACTTTACACGCACCAAGCAAGATAAGGACTCATGCTGGTCAGGCCAGTGTCAACCGCCTTTTGAAGGCTATCGTTTTGGTTATGATGCCATGGCGGGAGGTGATCCTTTTTCTACAGCGAATCGCTTCACGCTGTATACACCAAATAGCGCTGAAAATATTCAAAATTTCTTAGAATCTAAAGCTGTATTCGACAGTGCATCACCCACTGGTTTTACTAAATGGAACAAAGATGAATCTCGAATGGAGCCATATGTAAACACTATCCCTACCGATATTCATAATCTCGACATGAATAATTTAGGTAATAAAAGCATTCAGCAGTGGTTGATTGAAGAACCTCATCTTAAAATATCTCTTGCCGATGGTCGCTGGGTCAGAAATATTAATATCCCTTTTGCATCTTCCGACAACAAGGGTCATAAACTGTCTATCGAGCAAAATGCCACTTGGTACAGTACCGTATCAATTAATGGAAATACTATTGTGCTGAATAAAGGACAGAAGAAGCACTATATTTCTGATGGCACCATCTGGCAGGAGAAAGAATCTTTCAACAATGAAATCGCACCACGTAAACCGGCTGAGTTTGGTGTCCCCGTCACTACCTTGATCGGATACTATGATCCTCGCGGGATCATGACCAGCTATATCTATCCCGCCCTACACGGTGCCTATGGATTTGTATATCCAGAAGATACTACCACTAATTATAATAATGGATGTCACTTGCAAGTAGACACTCAAAATGGAACCGTTAACTACGAACTCCATAAGACACTATACAGTAGCAGTAAGACTGGCATGAATAAGTTTCATGTTAATATCCCTACCGCAAGCCAACCAACGACTGCGCAGCTGATTTGCCGTGGTAACGTGCTCAGCTCAAGAGAGTTAGCACCACAGACAACTAACTTGTCGTACACTATTAACGGCATTAATCAAACCAAGGATATGATCGCTGCTGATATCAACTTGACCTCGTCAAAGCAGGAAGGGGGTTATATTAATTTACCCGTTGCAGCCAGCGTTAAGCTGGATACGGGGGGCTGGCTTCCCAAACATCGTATCGATACCTTTGATAAAGCTGAAGTACCCTCGATGTCAACTGACGGAGAAAAGGTTAATTTGATTTATCGGATATATGGCGTTGTCGCTGATGATGCCTATGTGACACCCTCTGCATGCCGCATGAATAGCATTCGAATTTGTCAAAACAACGAACGAAAACTTGTGATAGGTTTTAATAGTACAGACAACCCTAATGTAGATATGACCAAAACTTATAACAGCTTGCTCAAACTTAAATTATCTAAAAAGCAAGGCAATTTTGACGATGCTATATCTGTCAGCCTGGCAATCAGCAACCAGGTTGGCTCTCCTTCAATTACATTTTGAGTACGCCCTAAACACTTTATATTATTGAGCAATCAATGAGGTGAGACATGCTTAGTTAAAGTAATTCCTAATTATATAAAAATAGTGCGGCCGATAGGCTGCACTATTTAAAAACAACTATATTGACATCCAATTATTTATCATTTATCAGAAAATTCCGAGTATAGTCACTCCTTTAAAGTTAGCACATCACCGACAATCATTCTTGTTTCATATGTGTCATAGATAATTTCTAACGTTTTTATCTTGCCATGCTCATCAAACGTAAATACATCAACACAATCCAGAACAGATTTTCGCCCATCATCAAGACACCACTCGTATATGAACCGTGCATACACACAAGGGTTTCCGCACTCACTGACTGCGATGTCACGTACCTTAATCCCTCCTCCTTTCGATACATCAAAAAGATGATGATAGAAGGGTTCAGGCTTAATCATTCCGGCTAATGGTGAGTGTATCCATGCATTTTTTGCAAAAAGAGCTAGAATGCAACTTAAGTTCTTATCCTCCAAGGAATTGAGGTATGATTTAACCTGCTGTTTAAGAATGTTTCTCGAGAAATTATCCATCTTATATAACCTTTATTTTGATCCAGCGTATAAACTTTAGAGAGATTTCAATGCTAACAAAATCGAGTAATTTGCAACCCCTACTTGCATTAGACGAATACCCACTACCAGAGCTATTAAACCCACTCCCCCCCATACTATCTTTGCAGGCTTTTATCGCTGTTGCAGAGTTGGGTAGCTTAAGCCGTGCGGCGACTCATTTGCATCGTACACAAGGCACTGTGAGTCGCCAGATCCAATTGTTAGAAACATACTACGGCCGCCCTTTATTTGAAAGAAGTACGCTGGGTATGCAGCTTAATCCTGCAGGAATACAGATTTCTCCTAATATCAGACAAGCAGTAGCGTTACTTTCTGATTGCTTTCACACGATGACTGCATCAAAAAAGAAAATACGCTTACAAGTGCCACCAACTTTGGCGTTGAGATGGCTGTTACCACGTTTACCACTTCTTTCGGAGGCTTTGCCAGAGCTGTCTATTGAATTAGTAACCTTCAGCGCTGATATGCCTGCACTCATACAACTGGGCTGCGATGCAGCCATTATTCGTGGCAATCACTGGCCAGGTCTTAATAGCAAACAGTTATTTTCAGAATCCCTCGTACCTGTTTGTCCTCCCAGACTAGTACCAAGCATAGTAAAATATAGTGATTTACTAGATCATACTTTATTACATCCAGAGCATGATAGTTCTGAGTGGCAATGCTGGCTACAACATCATGAATTAGAACTCCCTTCTGTTAAGAAGGGCATCCATTTTGATAGTCAAGAAATGGCACTGAATGCAGCAATTCTTGGCCAAGGTATTGCAATAGTTGATCCTCGAATGCTTGAGAGATGCCTATCGTTAGGTGAACTGGCAATTCCTTTCAATAATCCCGTACATACTGGCCTCGGTTACCAGTTCGTGTTCTCACCTAATAATTATTTATCCTCCTGCCTAGAGAAATTATCAAACATGCTTGGGAAAATATAATGCAATATAAAGAAGTGTTCGTGTTAATCTTTCCCCATTTATAAAGGATTAGATTTTAATAACTGTGCAGCCCCAAAAACTCCAGCCCCACTGGCTCACTACCATATCTGTGTCAGCAAGCAGACTCGCACGGTAAAGGTGGAGTATCGGCTGCAATCGGCGTTGTTGCCCAAATCAACGTGCAAGTCATGACTTCCCCAGCCCCAGGTGACCGCTACACTTAGGGCTTTCTAACAGGTAGGCCAAGAATATTCAGCTTGTTTATGGCGCTTACATACGCCATGACTTCTCCCACTTGGCCGTTGTAATTACGCAGACTGATTTTCCCCGCCAGCAACTGCTTGAATCGATACATCGCCGTCTCTGCCAGCGAGCGACGGTGATACCCCGATATCTTCTTCCAGTGCGTCAGCCCTTCCTTGCGCATTACCAGCACAGCCTCATTTCTTGGGTGCCCCTTTTTCCATAACCCTGTGCTTTTGCGAGGCGGGATACAGGCTGTCGCCCCTTTGTGCGAGATTAGCTGATGGCTGGCTTTGCTGTCGTAGGCACCGTCTGCATAAACACGCCCCAGCTTGCGCCGTAGTGGATTGAGCAGAGTTGGTAGCACCTCGGCATCATGGACATTTTCCAGCGAGACTTCCACCGCGACGATATCGTGAGTGGCTGGGTCCACAGCCAGATGCAACTTGCGCCAGACTCGCCGTTTTTCGGCGCCGTGCTTTCTGACTTTCCACTCGCCCTCCCCAAATACCTTGAGGCCAGTCGAGTCGATGACCAAATCGGTGATACGCCCCTTACTAGGCTGCCGATAGGCCACTGTCACCGTGCGAGCGCGCTTGATGACACAACTGTAATCGGGGGCACAAAGCGGTACGTTCATCAATTCGAACAGAGAGTCGAGTAGCCCCTGAGTGGCCCGCAGAGTGAGGTTGAAAATCCCCTTGAGCATAAGGAAGGTACAGATGGTCTGGTCGGTGTAAAGCTGGCTGCGACCCCGCCGCCCATGATGATCATGGTGGAACCAGTTATCCATAGCGCCAGCATCAACCCAGAAAGTGAGGGAACCACGGTTAATCAAAGACTTGTTGAATTGGGCCAGTTGGTGATGGGGTGAAGCGACATGCCCATGATGCAGACTTGAAGGGGGATGGTGGTGATCAGATCACCGAGTCCTCAGTAAGTTCCCTTCAAACTGCATCGATTTAGGCAACAACGCCCCACAGCACTCAATAACCGGCACCAGAGCACACTTTCCCCCGAGGCGAGCAGTCGAAAGTCGACCTCAATACACAGCGCGTTTCAGTGAAAATCATCGATCACATTAACAGTCACACTAACCGAGTTGCTCGTGCATAAAATCCATAGAACAACAGTGTTGCTTTCACGAACCAGAAGTTAGCTCAATTTGAGCTCCATATGCTCCCCATCAAACCTGCTTGTGGCTCCAAACAAACTCTTTGACATTATGCTGGTAGAGAATATAAAGACCATAGATTAAAGGTCATAGCCATCACGTGCGGAAATGCCATAGCCAGCGATAGACTGGCCAAGCTATCGGCGCAGTCTTGATACCAACTTACTCGCTATCTGCGTAAGTGAGCTGATGACTAGTACTGGATCTCCCCCCTCATATCGAGTGATGCTCATGAGAACATGCCAAGGTTTTTCCCTCCCCCCAGAAATCGTAATAAAATACATTAGCTAGATAAATTAAAATATAGCCTGCATTTTATTGTCACCATCACCACATTGTTGTTATCAATAAACCAGCGCTGCTCGCCCGCGCCCATAAAAATAATTTTATATTTATTTAAATCTTTATTTAATACAACCATTACAAGATCGGTGGTACTTTTAACACGCTTGTTCTTAAAAAAACGAATTTCTATTATTATTGAAGTTATGAATGACCAAAACCACTTAAGGGCTTAAGGATTTCTTAGGGATTTCAGAGTTTTTGAGTGTGCTTCCATCCATAAATAAGTTAAATTTACAATGACCAAATCAAATATTTCATTCATTACCGTTTATAGAAAAGGAGGGCATATGGAAACAACTCCAGAGGACAGAGTCGATCCGACAAGAGAATTTTACCCTGTCAGTAGTGTCTCCCAATTTCACTACTCAAGTTTTGTGGTGCACACAGCAAGACTCGAACCTGCAACTAATGGATTATGAGTCCTCTTCTCTAACACGTTGATCTATAGGCCTGCAAAAAGTGGCCCCTTAGCATATGCTATGAATTTGGACAATTCATCACATTCGCCCATTCACCACCACCCAGATAAAAACAGGAATGTTCATTGGCAATCAATCCAACAGGCATACCACTTCCACGCATCTTGCAAGTAGCCCACTGGCTCCATGAACAACAACGTCTAGTCAGCGCCAGAGAGGCCGCAGAGGTATTAGGCTGCTCAGTCTGGTCAATGGGTCACATATTCTCAAAGATACGGCTTCTGCCCGACATCATGGTCATTAATGAACAGACTGTGCGCAGTAAGGGGGGGCAGCAGTTGATGATTCGTATCGTCCATATCTATCCGTACACGCTTGATGAAAAACAGCACCCCCATCGACGACGAGATGACACAGACCAACCCGACCCTCTGACATGGCATGACTTGCTTTGCCGCAAATGGGGCCAAATAAGACCAATCTGAACAAGTTGCAAGAACAATTAATTCGCATCATCATAAAGCGGCTCTTGTGTTGAGAAATACGCCTGAAAAGAAGTATTTTAGGACAAGTTGAGTCGATATAATTGCAACTTTGTCAGCTTTATGCTGATGCTTATTCATCTTCATTGTTAGGAGGCTGCATCGCTACAGAAAATACAGTGGCTTGGCATCGTTCACCGAACGTGATACACTAATAGATCAAACTGAAGAGCGATAATGGCATCAGACCTGCTGCAGCGATAGGATATAAAGATAGCAAGGCCAATCTGTCAAGGGTAGATTGCACTGGGTGATCAAAGCCATGCGTTATCTGACCTTTGCCCAAGAGATGGGGAATAAACAGCAAAATCCAGCTACGGGAAACCCAAATGACATCCCGCGGTGAAGAAGTATCTTCACTGGCTTAACTACTTCTCAGCAAGGTTTGGGCTTCGTCACGTATCGAATATTGCTGCGTGAGGAGGGAGCGCTTTTCAACTCGCCAACCGCCATATTTAGCTAGCCAACGTCTGGGGCGACGTGGATACCAACTATCAATGACTTCCTGTAATCGAGCATCCAAATTGGTACGCTCTGCGTCTTTTATGGCTGGCATCAGGAGCGGCTATGAGGAACCCGGTGGTTATCGTTGTGCTGACGAGAGGAATCGAACTGGCGGCCTACTGAGCTAAGTCAGCATCATGCACATACTAATGGATGTTTTGAATATTGTCATTAGATCTAACCTCAGTGATGCGACAGATCATTACCGAATATTCCTGGTTCGTAGCGACGAGGGCAGTCATTCATTGAGCCACGGAGCGTGTAAACAGAAAGGCCACACCGTGAGGGCATGGCCTTGTTTATTTAGATGAGGAAGTCATCCAGCTGACGACCTTGCTCGAACTGCTCAGCCAGGAACTTGGGGGTTCGGCCCTGACCGGTCCAGGTTTTCTCTACGCCATTCTCAACATAACGGTATTTCGGGGGCCGAGGTGCTCGTTTAGCTTTAGCCATAGTCGCTACTGCCGGGGCACTGCCAACCAACTCTGTGGGATCAATACCTGCTTGAGCCAACATCGCTTGGAACTCAGCCAGCTTTTGTTGGTGCTCAGCATTTGCAACTTGCTCTTTTTCAGCCAGTTCCAAGCGATCCAGATAAATCGCTTCGATTTTCTCGTGAGCTTCTTTCACTTGTTCCAGAGACAGCTCGCGCATTGCTGCGCGTAGACTGCGGATGTTCAACAGTACTTTCAAAAACTCATTCATTGAAGGCCTCATCTTTTTATCTATCATTAAATTTGTTTAAACAAAGCGAGGAAGTATGGCACGGCTAAATGTGCCAATAAAGTTAACGGAGATCATTTTCATCAGCATTTTCTATTAGACTTGCGACCAATGCAGACTTTGTCATTTTAAGATTCTTCACCATGACATTCAACTTTTTCTTAACATCGTCATCAAGATAGAATGTTGATGGCTTTATCGTCTCCCTTTTCATTCTAGTCTTTTGCTGTGATGCCGCCTTTTTAAATCTCATCATAAACAATGCTTGTCGGTCTGGGTTGGAAAACATGAGGTCCCATGCGATTACAAGCTGACGACCAATGAATTCGTTGGAACTATCCTTAGTTGCCCATAGTGGCACTTGGTTATTGAATGCATTTTCTAATGTGTAGTCCCACGCCCACTTGTACATATTCTGGTTGAGCTTAACCCATTTGACCATATCAATGTGATTTTTTTGGATTTCCCATATTTTTTCCATGGAGGCTAGGTGTTTTGATTTCTCTGGAATACTACAATCCCAACGATCAAAAAATCTAACAATATCGTTAAACCTATCTTTCTCATTGATAGCTTGAGTTGAAATATGTAACTTGTGAGATAATAAGCTTCGCTCGTGATGACGCTTATTTAGTGCAGTGTAGATATCGTGAGGCATATCTGGATTGAGCTTGGCAAGAGGTGAAATACTTAATTCTGACGAGCGGCCTTCACGATAAACAGCCAGATCAATTTAATACATATGGAATAGACTCCAAAAAAAGTCTATTGCTCGACCATTCCTCTCTATAAATGCCAGTTTTTCTCGGTCAAGCATAAAGGATGCTGAAACATCGAGCAAGGCCTTGTAAAGGATGTCAGGATTGTTTTTAGACTGTAAAACATCACCGCCATTACACTTAATGTAACTAGTTAGCTTTTTCAGTCTGCTTTCATTCTTTACCGCCCGCGCGATCTCCTGCCGAAGAAAGTCCTCTTTAGAGCCCGCATTTTCAAATGCGTAAAAATCGGCATCCCTGTTAATGTTATGACAATAATAAAAGTACGCTATGTCAATTGACCTTCCAGTATTAGCGGCATCCCACTTAATCCCATTAACAAAAAAACCAGTCATAATCTACCTCGTAGAAATCAAGCAACCTTATTGCGTTAATCTAGCAAAAAGCAGGCTAACTACAAGCATTTTTCATGTATATCTATAGTAATGTCCGTTGCTAGTTTACATGGCTTGCATGTCGAGATTGACCTGGTGAGGCTAGATTTTTCCGCCCCACCTCTAGAAGAACGCTTAGTTTAAAGATACAGAGAGTGGCATATCAAAGAGGCTCAAGACGCCTTCACGCTGGTAGATGTGATAAATAAATTTTAGTTAGGGTTACATCTATCAGTGTGCCTAGATGAGTATGCAGTGAATAGCCTATGAGGCACTGAAGCCAAATCAAAACATTTAAAAATTACTACGTGGATTATCTACTGAGCACAACCCCACCCTCAGGAGTACATCCATGAACAACACCATCAAAGTTCTGCGCATTAAAGACCTCATGAAAAAAATCGGCATGGCCCGTTCAACCATATACGACCGTATCAACCCAAAGTCACCACGCTATGACAGCTCCTTCCCCAAACCCATCAAACTGGGTTTATCCGCTGTCGGTTGGTTAGAGCATGAAATTGATACTTGGGTCGAAAACTTGATAAAACAAAGAACAGTCTAATTTACACCATCATTACCTCCATAACTTGCAATCATCAAAAAGAGCATATTAACGCCTAGAAGGGGATTGATAATGTAATTTATGCTTATATATGAAAATCCAAGTTTTAACACCTGCTTCGGGTGGCTGAGCATTAAGGTATATTTATTATTGGTCATTACACTCTGTTGAGTACTAAACCAGTATCATTACATCCTATTTATTACTACATCTCTATCCCATTAGTTACTACAACCATTCAATAACCATCTTATCATCCACCATTAGGTGGTGATACTAACCCTCACCACTTATTCCCTTCCCCTGATATACGCATGTGCCTATCACATCGCGTAGGGGTAACCTTGCCTAAAAAAGAGGTTCTATGTTTAATAAGACGAGACTAATATCCATCATTGCACTTGTGAACAGCTTAAATACTGAAACAGCACCGATGGTCTCTTTGATAACCACTGCACCAAACAAGCTGTGTTTTACCAGCGAAACAAAAGGATTGCTCGATGTATTGGAGGATGCTGATGACTATTTCTATAGCCATACTGACATTTCATCTTCACATCCTACGGTGGAATTGTTTTTACGCCACATGCAACATGTACATGGGTTAGCAAAAATCAAGCTACGGGGATTAGATGAAGAGACTGCAAATGTAATAGCACGCGACATTAATCAGGCGTTGAGCGCATTTCACCAAGCGCTGTATAGCAAGGAGCACCAGAAGCGGCTGGATAACAAATTAAGGGCCGCCCCCCGTAACAGTCAGAGTCTTGATAAATATATCCCGACGCTATTCAACCAATATGCAAAGCTACTGTTCATTCGCTTGGACCTCGGCTACACGGAGAAGGTTTATTGTCGGCTAACGCCCGAGACTGCGATGGAAGATCGCAGGTGCTATCTGGCCATCATCAAGCGAAAATTCCCTGGATTGGTTGGGTATATCTGGAAGATGGAATATGGCCAAGACCGGCGCTTTCATATGCACACCGTATTCATCTTCAACGGCGCTCGTCATCAGCACGATCGCTCACTAGGCCGATTACTGGGAGAGCACTGGGAAGAGTACACCAAAGATCTTGGCACCTATTTCAACTGTGCCCACCTTCGTGAGCACTACCAAGCACGGGGAATTGATGGGATAGGCATGGTGCATTGGGATGATGAGCAGAAGCAGGAGAAGCTGTTAAAGGCGCTCGGGTATCTGACCAAGCACGATGAGTTGATGCTGGCCACGCTTCCCTCTGGCCGCCGTACCTTTGGCCGCATGGAAATAACTGAAGCGAGCAATCGTCGCGGCCGTCCACGTACCCGCCGTTCGGGATTGCCGGTGCTGATCTAGTTCGATTGAAAAAGATCTCAGATAGATATTATCAAGGGAGAGTAAACAGATATCGATGTGAAGCTGCTTGGGAGCGCCATTGCGGCCTCCCAAGTTATCGGTCCTGGTATCGGCATCGGTTTGTCATCGATGCGCACTGTGAGCCATTAAGGCGCTAATCGCGCCACCAGCTTATCAACCACCTCCAGCACCAGTTCTCTGTCAGCAGCCTTGAGCTTGGCCAACTGCTGGCTGAGCACAATGCCTTGTTCGGTAGGGCGGTTGCTGGTTTCACGCAGGAAGTCTGCCAGCTCACACTCAAACAGCTGGGCGAGCTCTGCCAACCGCACCACGGTAGGCACCACTTTTCCCCGCTCCATCCGGGAGACCGCTTCCATCCCGATATCCAGATGCTCTGCGACTTGCTCCTGGGTCAGCCCCGCTTGCTGGCGTTGCCGTCCAATCGCTTTACCGACGCTCTTGGCCAGTTCTTCAAAGTTGATGTCTGTCATAAGCCCTCCACTCAACCCATATGGTTGACCATGGACCCTATTGACATTAAGGACTCGTTGAGATGAGGATCACCCTATTAGATCTAATGCATTGAAATACTCGAACCTGCGCCGAAAGGAGTCTTCAACACGACCTAACCCCGAACCACTTTCTTCAGTAGCGCTTGGCTAACTGCCTGCGCACTCACTGACATCACCTGTATGACCCCGCTTACCCGAGAGGCTTACCTCATCGGTCAGGCCCCCTTATGTCTTTTGATTTCACAGGAGACCAGACATGAAACGCTACCTTATCGCTGCTGCAGTACTTGCTGCCTCAGCGGTTATCTACACCAGCGCCTCTGACGGCACCAAGGCATCACCGCCAGAGTTCAAGCTCGACCTGTTCTACAACTCACTGGGCCGTCCCCAGTTACAGGTCACGTCCCTCAATGATGCAGTCACCATCAAGAAGATCCTCATCAACCGAGGAAAGTGTGTGGCAGTCGGCCCCTACGGGGTAGACCGCACGTTCCCGGTATCACTCAAATACAGCCAGAGCACCCAGCTCTCCATTATTCCGGGCACCTGCAACTTGCTCGAAGCCACCGTGTTCACCGACCAGGGTGAAGCGGCTTACACATTCAAATAGGAGAAACATCCATGCCATTAATTCTGCTGTGGGTGGGACTGGCGTTACTGCTGGGCTTTGTTGCTGCAGGTAACGGACGCTCATTCTGGGGCTGGTTCATTCTCGGGTTAATTATCGACCCCATTCTGGCCGGACTGCTGTACTGGCTTATTTGCAAAGACTGATGGAGAGACACATGACGACACTGTTCACCCGGACACTACGAGCGGCCACGCTGGGGCTGCTGCTCAGCTGTTCGATGGCAACCTTCGCTACCGATGGTGCACTGGAGATTGAAACAAAGGTGCCTGCTAGCTTAAGCGGGAAGCTGAGTTACGCCAGCATGAAGTACTGGGTCGAGGTGCCTGGACAAGGGGATGTTGAGATATGGACCGATGATGAGACTTACGCCGCCTTGATTGACCTGGTGGGGACACAGGTGTCGCTTGAAGGGGCCATGGTGACCTTCACCGATGGCAGTGTCTATTTTCAACCCAAGTTGGCGAAAGCATCAACCGGATTTACGGTGAGAAAGAATGACGAGGTGAACTTCGATGTACTGCTCAATGGTGAGCTACTGACTCATCACGACAGTTATGCCGGTGTTGATGTGGCCCACCAGTTTGCAATACCCGGTGGCCAGGTCGCGCTGATTGAGCTGTTCAGTGGTGGCGTGGGTTGTCCCGTGCTCTATCAACTGGTTGTGGCCAGACAAGATTCACCCACTATGACGTCTGAGGCATTTGGGACGTGCAGCGACCAGGGCAAGCTGAGCCCCGAGCCCAATGGCTTTACTCTCAATCTACCCGGCAATCCCAGCGAGCGCTGGGCATGGGATGCCAGCAGCCTGACGCTGCACAAGCAATCCTGACCACCAGCCACCACACACTCACCACCATCAGGGCACCTTCGGGTGCCCTCTGTTTTATGCGGCATTTTATTAAAGGAACGGTTCATGCCATTACCACAACCTGGGGACCACCTTGTTTCCCCTCGCACCGGTTACCAACACCACGGCCTCTATCTAGGGGACCATCAGGTCATCCATTACCAAGGCTTCAGTGCCGGTGAACTGTCCGGCCAGATAACCATCACCTCCCTGGCTGAGTTTTGCCAAGAGCACGATTACCACATCCACCACCATGAGACTCGCGCCTACAACCGGGAGGAAAGCATGGACCGGGCCTATTCTCGCCTCGGGGAAGCGCACTACAGCCCCCTCTTTAACAACTGTGAGCACTTCGTGCTCTGGTGTATCGAGGGCTTTCACTACAGCAAGCAGATTAACCAGCTTATCGCCACTGGCTATATCGCACATCAGGCTTTGCGTACGGTGGTAAATCAGCCCACCACTTCAGCACTCGCAGGGCTGGCCACCAACACCATGTTAAGTACGTCAACGCGCACAATGCTGGCGGCAACAGCGGGTTCACTGCTGAGCACCACAGCTGTTCCCATCACCCTTTCCCTCGCCGCCACTTATGGCCTCTACCGCACCTGGCGCTGGCTGAGGGATTGACGGTTATCACATTCGATATGAAAGGACACACCATGATGACCATGCCATTTCACCTGGCAGGGATGGCCCTGCCAATTTCGCCCGAGCTGCCTGACTTACTGCGCAGCGTCGTGCGGGAACAACAACTCGACCTCACCGACCTCTCGACCCTGACCTTCAACTTTCGCAGCCCCGCCTACAGTGCCGAGACGGGTGGCGTCCATCCGGTAGAGCTGCGACTTATTCGGGGATTGCACGGCTGGGTCTTCGATTACATCACCGACTTCAGTTATCAGGGACTGGGCCAGGATGCCGAGCTCTGCAAGGAGCTCGACTTCAACCTCTCCTGCGACGAGCACTATCTGCAGGGCTGGGGACCACTGCCCGACGAGGAAGCGCGGGAACTGTTCGCCCTGTGGCAGAGCAATTTCATGAGCTACGCCCAGTTGGGGTATTTCTCCGTCATGGTCAGTGGGGAGTAGGAGGTGTGTGATGACTAACGGACTGCCGCTCTCTCACTATTCACGCCAGTGGCTGGGGCTGGTCGCCGCCAAGGCCAAACTACAACCAACTCGCCATGGCGAGCGCTGGTTGCTGCACCTGTCTCCTGGTAGCCCAAACGCTCGCACCGTCACGCTGCACTTACGTTGGTCTGGCGTGCAGTGGCAGTTGCTCTCCCTCACCAATGCCGAGGACTGGCGCACCATGAGCCAGCCCGTGGATGAAATCTGCGTGGACCCTAAGCGTCGTTGTTTCTGGCGCAGCCAAGCAGGACCGGTTTCTCTCAGCGAGCAACCCCGTGTACTGGCGAACTTCCTGGCTGACCTGCAGCGTACCTGCATTCATCACGGTTATCGCGTGGAGAGTGACCCCTTATCCCAAGAGGAGACGAACTATGCCCAAGCAACCGATAGCCGTTGAGCTGGAAGCGATTAATCGAGATGGCGAGACGCAGGTGGTGCGTGACAGTGGCCTGACCGGACAGGGCTACAACGTCTACCTGCGGGCTGTGGAGACCAGTGGGTTAGGGCTGGCTACCTGGGTTGCTGACTACGACACCATAAGGCCTGCCTATGAACTGGCCGAGCGATTAAGCCTGGCACTCGCTATCCCACTCACCATGCAGGTCCCGAACCACTAATGCCGGTGAAGCAGGAACCCACCGCCAGGGAAGGCGTCACCACCACGGCCAACTGAACCCCCCTCACAGTGAACCAACAACCTCTTTGCCTTTAACCCCGGCACGCAGGAAGCATGTCGGGGTTTTGTTTATTTGGAGAACCCCACATGCGTTACCACAAACTCAAAGCCGGGGAATGCCCCGGCACTTATGTCGTCACCGAACCGGTGACCGAGCAAGACCTGCTGCGTATCGCCAACCAGATTGCCCGTAAGCGCCTGGCCAAAGGCACTGCCATCACCAGTACTACAGAGGCTGCCGAGCGACTGCAAACCCTGCTGCAAGACCGGGAGCATGAGGTGTTTGGGGCACTGTTTCTCGACTCCCAGCATCGCGTGTTGGCTTTTGAGGAGCTGTTTCGTGGCACCTTGGACAGCGCCAGCATCTACCCACGGGAAGTGGTCAAGCGGGCCCTGCTACTCAACTGCGGGGCCATCATCGCGGTGCACAATCACCCAAGCGGTGACCCGGAACCCAGCCAATCAGACCGGGGCTTTACCCAAGCCCTCAAAGAGGCCTTGGCCCTGGTCGATATCCGGCTACTCGACCATCTGGTGGTCGGTGCTGAGGGCGTTGCCTCGCTGGCTGAGCGAGGTCTGCTATGACTCTAACCCCAGGTAAGTCACACCTCACCACCCTCGATATCCTCATCGAGTTGCGTTGCTGGCTTGAAGATAACGTTCAGATGCAGGCAGAGCCCGCCATCGTGGCTCATTTGCCGAACGGCTACCTGCTCACCCAGAGCGATTGTGTCGAGGCCATCGATGCGCTGCTCCATCATCTGCGCCATTAGCCAAACTCGGATCATCAGGTCCAACGCCATCCCCCCCCCCAAGGCCACCTCACCGAAGGTGGCCTTTTGCATTTCAAGGAGTCACCCCATGTCTGCCTTCATGATCGATCGCAAGGATTACCTAGCCTTTGCCGTGCAGTTACACCGTTTTTGCAATGCCCCCATGCCACCGCACTACACCCTTGAGTTGTTGCGCTCCCTCTGGTGGAACTCACCAATGGATGTCACCAGTACCTGGACGTGGCGGGTAGACCGGCTGGTTAGGCTGATGATGCTCGCCAATCGGCGGGCGGTCTGGCATCGCTATCAGCTTGGGCGTCAGCAGGACCAGAAGGAACCACGCCAGCGTGGTTCAACCAAACTGGGACCGCTTAAACCTGCTCACCGTTACCACCAGGAACCACTCACTGATGCCGAACTGGTGGCGCTGTACAAATTCACCTGCAGCGCCCTGTACCAGTCGAGTGAATGGAGCGGGAGCCCCGAGCCGGCTCCCCGGCTAGTGAAGATAATCCAGCAGTTGCAGCAAGCGCTGGCGCAAGATGTGCTGACCCGGCTGTCACTGTGGGAGCAAGCCCCCTGGGGAGAGATGTGATGAACCCTTCCATCACTCTGACCGTGACAAGCTCACCTCCGAGCTCAACTGCCCATATAGCCCAGCGTATCGCCGATGACATGGCACACCTGCATCACCGTCTGGGGGATGGGGTCAGTGATGAACTGGGGATCAGCATCAGTTACCTGGTCGAACAGTTTGCGCTGCTTGCAGCGGCTTACCGTTCACCTGCAGAAAGAGAGAAACACCCATGATCGAATTCAACGATAGCTTCACTCAGGTCGCAGTTGCTCAGGCAATGAGCGCACATAGCGATTTGCATAAGCTCATTACCTATCAGCTCACCTTCCCGAAGTGGGCACACGACTATGACGAGACCGGCAAGCGCACTGGCCCCGACAAGATCAAGCCCGTGCCAACGATGCACAAGACCACGCTGTTCGTGAGTCCACTGGACATGGTGGACAACCTGCCCCGCGAGATTAACTTTGCGTGGTGGGAGCGTGAGTGCAACGACCTCGGCTATCCCGTTGGGGAGTGGCGACGCACCATTGTGGGTGCCTACTTCAACCACGGCACCAACGACAACCCAAACTGGAGCAGCCACACATGAGCATCTTCGAGCACATGACATGGGGACTGGGCACCCCGAACCTGCCCAAGCTCGGGGCTCGAGCCATTCTGCAACGTGGTTATGTTGATTTCCTGGGCGACCGTGCCGGTATGTACGGCGAGCCAGACGAGACGTGGCGGGCCGAGTGCGACACGGTACTGCCGCACTTTCTGCGTGAGTTAACCAAGATGGCCAAGGCATACCAGATATGCACCGACATGGACGAGGTGTTTCGCCTTGAACACAAGGGCTGGGTGTGTGAAGCCAGTCCGAGGCGCAGCTACGGCTACCTCTACCTCGATATCTACCACCCCGCTAACTAGCGGGGTGTTTGTTTCAAGGATAAATATCATGAACAAGTTCTATCACGTGGGCACACTGGCCCACCGTGAAGTCACCGCCCTGCTGCACACGCTAACGCACAATGCAGCCGCCAATGCCGAGGGGATCCTCAACTACGTGGGCGGCAAGCTGAACTCCTACGACCCGCGCAAAGAGAAGGCCAAGGCACGGCACACATTGCGCCAGGTCAAGAAGGCTCTGAAGGTAGGGCGTATCCCGCTTGAGCTCACCGTGACCGGTTGCCGCATCGACCGTGGCAGCCATCAGGCTGACCGTTACTACTACGACCGGACGTTGCAGGCCAAGGGGTGGCAACAATACGACACCGAAGAGGATGCTTGGTATTTCGGTATCTGGATTAACACACAGACGCTCGAGACCTTTACCTACGCCGAGGGGGATACCAGCCATGTGATTGCACCAAACATCGAGGCGTTTCGTGCCGAACTGGCGCGGCTCTACCAGTACTCCCCGCAAGCCCCGGTGTTTATCAGCATCGACCCGGAAGCGGGCGTTGTGACCCACCACTTTGAAGGCAAACCGGAGGTGTAAAATGGTGAAAAACATCACCATCAAGGTACCTGGCAAACATCCGCAAACCGGCGAGCTGGATGCCCAGCGCCAGCAGTGCATCACTATCCCGCACGGCGGCTTTACCTGCAAAGCCGCTACCTTAAGCAGCCATGGATATCTCTATATTTGCATTTATGCTGCAACGAGCATGGACGCCAATCCTGACCGCAAATGTGACCACAAATCCGCTTGTGGTCACATTTGGTCCTAATTAGGGAAGGTGCGAACAAGTTCCTGATGTGAGATCATGAGCCCCACTTGGCATCAGGGATAAGGTTCAGCATGAATCATCAGCTCACCTTCGCGGATAGCGAGTTCAATGACAAACGCCGCAAAACCCGTAAGGAGTTATTTCTGGCTCGCATGGAGGCGTTGCTCCCATGGGCAATGATGCTGGAGGTCATCGAGCCCGTCTATCCCAAGGCAGGTAATGGCCGTCGTCCCTACCCACTCGATACCATGCTGCGTATTCACTGCATGCAACAGTGGTATAGCCTTAGCGACGGCGCCATGGAGGATGCGCTCTACGAGATTGCTTCGATGCGTCTGTTTGCCAAGCTCTCACTGGACCAGGCCATCCCCGACCGCACCACCATCATGAACTTCCGCCATCTGCTGGAGCAGCACCGGCTGGCCCGGCAGCTCTTCGACACCGTCAACCTGTGGCTTTCTGACGCCGGCATCATGATGAAGCAAGGCACGCTGGTCGATGCCACTCTCATTGAGGCTCCTTGCTCGACCAAGAACAAGCGTGGCGAGCGTGACGGCGAGATGCATCAGACCAAGAAAGGCAATCAATGGCACTTCGGCATGAAGGCTCATATCGGTGTCGATGCCAAGAGTGGCCTGACGCACAGTCTGGAGACCACGGCAGCCAATGAGCACGACCTCAATCAAGTGGGAAATCGGCTCCATGGCGAGGAGGCATTTGTGTTCGCTGACGCAGGATGTCAGGGTGCAGAAAACCGTGAAGAGCTGGCGGATGTAAAGGCACAATGGGCGATTGTGATGCGACCTGGCAGGCTCAAGGAGCTCAAAAAGCATCCGCGCAAAAACAAGGCTGTGATTGCCTTTGAGAGGCTCAAATCCAGCATCCGCGCCAAAGTGGAGCACCCGTTTCGGATCATCAAACGTCAGTTTGGCTTTGTGAAGGCGCGGTTCAAGGGGCTGCGCAAGAACGACAACCAACTGGCGATGTTGTTTACGCTGGCGAATCTGTTTCGCGTGGACCAGATGATACGGGCATGGGATAGCTGTGCCCAAAAATCGAGATAAGCCTCGAAAATGAGGCTAAATGGCGCTTAATAGCCGAATACTTGCG
>NZ_JBFOCX010000031.1:0-139525 GCF_040908025.1 Aeromonas sp. R9-2 | reverse complement strand
ACTTCGGCATGAAGGCTCATATCGGTGTCGATGCCAAGAGTGGCCTGACGCACAGTCTGGAGACCACGGCAGCCAATGAGCACGACCTCAATCAAGTGGGAAATCGGCTCCATGGCGAGGAGGCATTTGTGTTCGCTGACGCAGGATGTCAGGGTGCAGAAAACCGTGAAGAGCTGGCGGATGTAAAGGCACAATGGGCGATTGTGATGCGACCTGGCAGGCTCAAGGAGCTCAAAAAGCATCCGCGCAAAAACAAGGCTGTGATTGCCTTTGAGAGGCTCAAATCCAGCATCCGCGCCAAAGTGGAGCACCCGTTTCGGATCATCAAACGTCAGTTTGGCTTTGTGAAGGCGCGGTTCAAGGGGCTGCGCAAGAACGACAACCAACTGGCGATGTTGTTTACGCTGGCGAATCTGTTTCGCGTGGACCAGATGATACGGGCATGGGATAGCTGTGCCCAAAAATCGAGATAAGCCTCGAAAATGAGGCTAAATGGCGCTTAATAGCCGAATACTTGCGAAAAAGTCAGGTTTTTGGAGTGATGGGCATTTCAAATGCGGACAAAGAGTTCGTGGTGAAGGTGCGATCCACTTGTTCGCACCTTCCCTCTGAGCGGCGGCGTGTATGGCTATCGCCGGGTTCATGGTGACCTGAATGAGGTCGGCGAAACCGGTAGTAAAAATCGGGTGGGACGGCTTATGCAACTAAGCCGGATCAAAGCAGTTCGCGGCTATAAAGTGCCACGCAGGGTATCCGGTAGACCTTCCGTCGTAGAGCCTAATCGTATACAGCGACAATTTACTGTTAGCCGGGCCAATCAGGTTTGGGTGACCGATATCACCTATATCCGCACTTGGCAGGGTTGGCTGTATCTAGCTGTGGTCATCGTTCTTTTCGCTCGTAACGTGGTGGGCTGGTCGATGAAACCTACCCTTTCACGCGAGCTCGCGCTGGATGCACTGATGATGGCCGTATGGCGACGTAAACCAGAAACAGAGGTCATCGTGCACTCGGATCAGGGTAGCCAATATGGTAGTGACGACTGGCAGCGTTTCTGCCGGGCCAACAACCTGGCACCAGGTATGAGCCGACGTGGCAACTGCTGGGATAATGCGGTTGCCGAATCGTTCTTCAGTCCGCTGAAAAAAGAGCGCATCAGAAAACGGATCTACAAAACCCGTGATCTGGCCCGCGCTGATATCTTTGATTACATTGAAGCGTTCTATAACAGGATCCGACGCCACAGCCACCTTGGTGGCGTCAGTCCGGAGGCCTTCGAACAGGCCTCGTCGTGAGGACAGAATATGTCTACCGTCGTGGGGTCAGTCCACTCTTGTGCATCTCCTCGAATCTCTGCATGAGCACACATTTATCATTCCGGTTTAACAGCGAGCACCTCTGTGGCCTTGTCGCCACCGATACACAATCGGTTTCTCCCCACTCAATAAGCTGGCCTTGCTGGTCAGCTCCGCAAGACGCTCTGACTCTACTCGACATAAGTAGACGTCATAGTGAATTTCCTGATTGCGCATCCCGGTGATGACATTGAGTTCAACTTGCTGCTGATGTGCCCAACGGCGCCATTTCTCCACATTTTCCGGATCCCTGTAGACACCGACCTGGACAATATGACGCCTCTGTTGAACTTGCGACTGAGGAGTCATTTGCTCGGAAAATGCGGGAAATATCCACTCGGTCTCATAAATCTCGGCGTCAGATAACACAGAGCCTACCGCAAACTCTGTAGCGACCAGCCAACCTGGGGTTGCAGGTACAGCAATATGATACCGGTACAAGACCATATAGAATGCGGCAACCAGGTTGATAAGGAACAACCCGATGATCAGATGATCAGAGTACCTTCGGACATGGCTCTGGGACGTAGAGGCAATCGGCGATGCTTCGGCCAACTCAGACTCGTGCTGCTTGCTGAACTCAGCATGTTCTAAAGGAATCAATAATGCTGGCTTTTCGGCAGAAAGTGACAGCATCGATTTATTGGTAAATTTCATAAACGATAGTTCAACGATCGATAAATAATAGATTTGATAAATCACCGAGTTTTACAAACTCTCTTATCAAATGACAATCGCCGCATGAAATACACCGAGCATGATTTAAATGCAAACGATTGGATAGATAATTACACCTATCGAAAATGGGTATCAACTGGGCAAGCCATATTATATCTTAGAGCACAAAAAGGCCATCACAATTCCTTGTGATGGCCTATCAAAACATTTAATAGGTAGGTCTGTTGGGCTGATTATCTTTTGGTTCTAATTTTACATTTACTTGTTTGGATGTAGCATTATGAGTAGCCAGGATACTAAATGACCCCTGGTAAGATGCCTTTCCTGAATAACTAAAGGTCGCTTTACCATCACGCCCTGTTGTCACACTACCAGGCAAAGAAATATTGCAGCCATCACCGGAGCAGCTGGGGCGACCAATGTTGACCACAGCCCCAGGAACTACGGATCCGGTCTCATTCTTCACCTCAACAGTCACTGTTTCTGAATACAGTCCATACACATGTGCATTGGCATTTAATGCTGAGACATAGTTAGTTGCTGATGTAGACTCAGGAACGATACAAAGTGTTGCCTTGGAAACATAATGGAGACCATACATTCCGTCGGTCAAATCACTTGAGTTTGCAAATCTCGTCGCACCCGTATTAATGTCCCCAACCGTAATACTTGTGTAGTTTGTGGCATCAGCACTAGTAAAATCCATTACATAGCTATTGGGCACAAAAAGTGGATACCACCACACATCAGCTTGAGGCCACATTAATCCTGCGGTATCAGGATATTTCGCCGCAAATGCAGCAAGCTCCACTGGTTTTACCGTTCTCGAGTTGGCATAACCATAACGACAATAGTAATGTTGACCTGATTGCTCAATACCCCCCCAGAGCTCCTTGATAGTCCATACACCCGAAGCCAAATTCTGAGCGAAAGGAACATAAAACACGCCGACACCGGGCAGACGAACCGCCATGCTTACATCAAAATTCGCACCATAGTTGATATTAACTCCATCTATAAATCCATTGACGGAAATACGGCCAACCGCAAAGCGCTGAGAGTTAATATCATCACCCACCCTCCAGTTTTGATGACTTGATAACTCATTATGGTGAGTGGTCACCAGCCCCTTGTTGACTGTCATCAACGATGAATCCGATGTTGTCCACACAAGGCCAAGATGATCATTAAGAACCAACTCGGAGCCATCACTCATCGAGCCGATCACTTCAAGCTGCTCGGTCAGCCCTGTCGGGATAAAGTTCCCGTTCTCAGGATGGGAGAACCTTGCGGAGACAAGCACGGCAGATGTAACGGAAACAGGGACAATCATGCTGATCGACTTGGCCCCCTCAAGCTTGGTCACCGTGACTTGTGCGGCGCCACTTGTTACCCCGCTAAGTAACCCACGATTGGACACAGTAGCAATCGATGTATCGTTACTCACCCAGCTCAGTGACGGGTCACTGGTCACATCACGGACGGAACCATCAGAGAGAGTGGCCACCGCTGTTAACTGTTGCGAACGCCCAGCCGGCAGTGCCGGAGCGGTAGGGGTTACGACAAGCGCAGTCACGATGGCATCACTCACTGTCACCCGCGCCTGACTTTGATAACTCTTACCGTTGGCAGCAAAAGTGGCTGTCACGGTAGCAGAGCCCACATTCTCCGCCTTAAGCATACCGCTGGTGTTGACGCTCACTGCATCTATATGGACATGCTCCGGGCTATCAATGGGAACGACAACGGAGTCTGGACGGACCTGATAGCTTGCATCAGCGGTAATATCGCGTGTTGTGCCGTCAGAATAGGTTGCCATCACAGTCAGTTGCTGACTCAGTCCTTTCGGAATAGTCAATGTCGTTGGAGTAAGCGTGATGGCGGTCACCACCGCGTCCGTCACCGTCAGGGCGGCAGTGGCCTCTACGTCGTCCAGCACGGCACTGATAGTCACCGTGCCCGCGCTAACAGCAGTAGCCACACCATCACTGATGTTGGCAATCGCCATATCGCTAGTGCGCCAGTTAACCATATCACTGACATCAATAACCTCACCGTCGCTGTAAGTGGCGACTGCGGCAAATGAATGGGTCATTCCTACCGCCAGAGATACAGTATTCGGGTCAATACGGAGCGCGCTCAGAACGGCATCACTCACCTTGATAGTGGCCTCGGCTCTGGTTCGCTCACTACCAACCAGCATCGAAGCAGTAATCGTGGCCTCTCCCATTTCAAGGGCAGTGACGACGCCATTGCCATCAATGGTCACCAGGGCAGGATTGCTGCTGCTCCAGCTCAGGTCAGGATCATCCGTAACGATAGTGGTGGTGCCATCGGAGAGAATGGCGGTAGCAACCAACGCCTGAGTAGCGCCTTTGGGCAAGGTTGTTGCCACAGGCGTCACTTGCAGCTCGGTGATCACGGCCTCAGTCACTTGCAGCTGAGCCTGAGCGTTATGAGCCGTGCCGTTGACAAGCATATGAGCAGAGATGGTGGCAATACCTACCTTGCCCCCTTTCGCCAACCCGGACTTGCCACCGATAGTTGCGACCTCGATATCACTGCTGCTCCAGCTTATTGCATCGCTACCGGTTACATTCTGGGTGGAACCATCTGACATCATGGCAATAGCGGTATATTGCTGCGGCATGCCAGCAGCGATGGCTGCGCTGACTGGCGTCACCTGCAACCCCGTCATCACGGTTTCTGTCACTGTAGCCTGAGCGGTGGCAACAATGTTACGACCGTCAGCATTATAAACTGCCTGTACGGTTACATTGCCCTGACGAACCGCCTTGGCAACACCATTACCACTGAGCTGGTTACTGACGATGGTGAGCATTGATGGTTCACTGCTACTCCAGCTCAGACCATGTGTATTGGTAATATCCAGCATGGAGCCATCAGAGTAGGTCATCATTGCCCTGAATGCATGTTCCAACCCCAGCGGAATGGCTACATCCGCCGGAACAATATTGAGTGTGCTCGGCACAGCTGCAGTCACCTGCAAGTGGGCATTAGCGCTATAAACAGCAGGACCGATAGCAAGAGTTGCGCGGATCTGTGAGTCACCACTGGCGACGGCCTTCACCAAACCATTCAGATCGATGGTAGCAACCCCGGGATTGCTACTCACCCAGCTCACGGATTCATGGTTGGTAACATCCACTGCGGAACCATCCGTCATCATAGCGGTAGCGATATATTGCTGTTCCACACCAGAAGGCAGAGACTTCACTGCAGGAGTAACCTGAATGGATGCAATTTCCGCATCACTTACATGCACTTGAGAAGAGGTTGTCAACATCACCCCATTGATGTTGATAGTGGCAGAGATTGTTACATTACCGACTTTCACACCCGTTGCTGTACCAGTATTGGATATTGTTGCAACAGTACTATCACTGGTTTTCCAGTTGATATCTGTAGGGGAAATGACACCACGGTGAACACTTCCATCTGACGCGATCGCAGTGGCAGTAAACTCCTGCGACAAACCAACAGGAATGGATGCATTGACTGGGGTTATCTGCAAACCAACAATAACTGCATCACTCACTTCTAACTCAGCTGTCGAGCTGTAATTATTACCATCAAGAGTTGCCGACACGCTGACAGTCGCAACACCAGGCTTTATTCCAGTCGCGATCCCCGTATTTGTATCGATGGTCGCAATGCCTACCGGGCTGACCGACCAAGAAGTGATCGGGTCGCGAGTGATATCTTGCGTGGTGCCATCAGTAAAAACCGCTGTCGCAATAAATGGTTCGGTTAACCCTACCGGAATAACCGTTTTCGTAGGAGTTACCTGAATTGTACTAATCGTCTTTCTGATAATGTCAATTTTTGCTGAAGAAGATACCTTTACATCCCCCTCAGAATAAGAGGCTATAACTTGCGTAGAACCTTCAGCTTTTGTGACCAAGTGTAATTGACTATCAGGGCCTATAGATTCAATAGCAGCATGTTCCGCAGAATCAACAATCCACTCTGCTGAGTTTGTCACATCCTGCGTCGAGCCATCACTATAGCTTGCAATAGCAGCCAACGGATGTGCCAAACCCAAGGGAATTGCGGCATTATCCGGGGAAATAGAGATAGAAACCAATGCTGGTTTGGCAGTACCTGAACCATCACCAGAGCCAGCCCCACCACCACTATCTCCATCACCACCACCGCAAGCGGCTAATAGCGACACCGCAGCTAAAATAGAAGTTAACTTTCTGAAAAAACTCATAATACAACTGTTCCTAAACCAGATTAGATTTATTAAGTATTCTTAAAGCAAGACGCAACATTATTGCTGTTGGTTGTTGCTGCTTTTACGGCAAAGCAAGACCAAAATACCCCCCACCGCAAAAAAGCGGTAAGAATAAAACAAAATAAATATCCCCCCCACACAGAACCTAGGTGATATTATTTTTTATCTAGACACACAGAAAACCAATAAGTGACTGTATTTAATTGGTTTTTATTTATATTTAGCACATACCAAAGCAAGCCGCTCACAAAAAGGCCCTGGAATAACCAGGGCAAACGAGGGATGCGCTCCGATGAAAAAAGCACCCTTTGACATCACGGAATCTCAAAAAATTAAAGCCACAACCATTATTTACTATGCTTTTATTGGCATATTTCATTCCAAATGAAGCTACAGACGCAGCCTGCCACCTGCTCAACGTCAAAACTCAAAACTCAAAGCTCAAAGCTCAGATCAACCATAGAAACACGTCGAATAGGAAAAACAACACAGCCCTGAGCAGACCAACACGGAAATAAATAATCCCCAAAACAGCACCTCATTTAATGAGGGTACAAAACCTCATCACAGCCACATGCTCATAAAAAGTTAGCAACTGATAAATCTAGGCCCCCATGATTTGGGTTGAACTCAGAAGGTTGAATGACTCGGTACGCATACTAGACAAGACTATTGATATAAAATCACAAGCTAAAAAAGCGCCCACCAACATTATAAAACAATATAACCCTACCGGATTAGACGCCATCAACAAAATATTCACAAGACATATAGTTCTAACGAAAAAAAACGCATCTTTCAATCTCCTTATCTTCCTTATTGCCCCCGCCTTAGTATTGGCAACAACCATATCAGCGACAACTTCCCACCCATCGCGACGTTGCCATACAACGAACGCGACAAAATCATCTACCTTTTGAAAATTATTTTTGCATGCCTGGAGCTCCCCCTTTCTTTGGAACACCAAATAACACGATGCGCCTTCGAGCTGAAAATAGTAATCATCAAAACCTAGTGACTCATCAAACTCACGCTTCACACCTAAATGCCTCACACCAAAGATAACAAAACCTTTTAACATGAAGTAAAAATAGAGCTCCCCGGGGCCATCTCAAAAAAAATAAAACAACACGATTGATAATAAATATTAATAAAGACATAACCGTAGAGGCGCACGGGAATAGAGTTTACTTATGGATTCAAATTCGATCTCAGGTTATGCAGTGGATTTGCTCGCCTAGATGCAGATATTTTTGCCCGCTTAGAATGGTGATACTCAACTGTGCAGATATTCCCATGGTGTGCAGCCCCCGAAGGTACTGTGAGTGTGGATCTCGTTGTAATGCTCGAACGCTGCGTTGTTGCCCACATGACCCTCCCCCGCCAACTAATGCAGCCCTAGTTGACCTTGACACTCGAGGCTTTTTGACAGGCAGATCCTGAGTATTCGGTTTGTTTATGGCGCTGGCATACGCCATGACTTCTCCCACTTGGCAATTACTGATTTTCCCTGCCAGCAACCGCTGGAACAGATTCATTGCCGTCTCTGCCAGCGAGCGATGGTGATACCCCGATATCTTCTTCCAGTACGTCAGCCCTTCCTTACGCATCACCAGCACAGCGTCATTTCTTGGGTGCTCCTTTTTCCATAACCCCGCGCTCTTGCGAGGCGGGAAACAGGCTGTCGCCCCTTTCCGCGAGATAAACTGATGGCTGGCTTTGCTGTCGTAGGCGCCATCTACATAAACATGCTCCAGCTTCAGACGTAGTGGGTTGAGCAAGGTCGGTAGCACTTCGGCGTCATAGACATTATCCAACGACATCTCCGCTGCCAGGATATCGTGAGTCGCCGGGTCCACCGCCAAATGCAACTTGCGCCAAACTCGGCGCTTTTCTGCGCAGTGTTTCCTGACTTTCCACTCGCCTTCGCCAAATGCCTTGAGGCCAGTCGAGTCGATAACCAGGTCGGTAACCTGCCCTTTATATGGCAGCCGATCCCCCCTGTAGTAATGGGATAGTCGCCCCTCCCTAAGCGGCACCTAACGTGCCTATGTGGCGAATGTAACTTCCCACTGACTTGTAAATGAAATCAACACGATTGGCATCAATTTGGCCAAAAATGTCCTGCAGGTTCATGACGTGGATGAGCGCGACAAAGTGCTGCTGAATAAGCAGCTCAAGCGGGACCTGATGATCACTTTCTTTGCCAACCTTTCCCCTTGCCTGATTGGCATGGAAGCGTGCAGCAGTGTCCATTTTTGGGCCAACAAGCTGCAAGAGCTGGGACATACGGTGAAACTGATGGCGCCGCAATTCGTTAAGCCTTATGTGAAGACCAACAAGAAGGATGCAGCGGATGCTGAGGCCATGTGCGAAGCGGTGACCCGGCCCACCATGCGCTTCGTACCGATAAAGAGCAGTGAGCAATTGGCGGTCCTGGCTCTGCATCGCGCTCGGCAGGGATTCGTTAAGGCAAGGGCCGCCCAGACCAATCAGATCCGTGGATTACTGGCCGAACATGGCCTCATCATTCCCCAGGGCATTACTCATATTGGTAAACAGGTTCCCAAACTCCTGGAAGATAGTGAAAACGGCTTGCCAGAGATATTTCGCCAATTACTGATGCGGCTCCACGAGCACCTTAAAGCCCTCGACAAACAGGTCCACAAGTTGGAGGACGCGATCGTTCGCTGGCATCAAGACAGTGCTATCAGCCAAAAATTAGCACCGCTGCCAGGCATCGGACCGCTCACCGCCAGTGCACTGGTAACTTCCATCGGCGATGCAAAAAACTTCAAGAATGGCAGACAGTTGGCAGCTTGGCTGGGGTTAGTCCCTAGACAGCATTCCAGCGGTGGCAAATAAACGTTGCAGGGGATCAGTAAGCGTGGTGACAGCTATCTACGCCCCCCACTCATCCATGGCGCTCGGGCCATGTTGCTGGCGGCATAACGCAAGGAGTCGTTTGCAGGGAGCTGGCTGGCCGGGGTGATGGGGCGACGCAACAGCAACGTAGCGACGGTTGCACAAGCCAACAAAACAGCCCGTATGGTCTGGGCTTTGCTGGTGCACGACAGACAGTACGATGCCAAATATGGCGTGGCAGCATGATGAGCCAGTTTACTACGACAAAGGCTGGCTGATCGTTCCGTGACAAGACTTTCATAAAGAGCACCGATTGCACAGGCAATCATGAAGTGATGGCGAGACAGGTCAGACCGTGACAGGTAAAACCAAATGAATTCAAGGCACTTTAAAGTGCGATTGATTGATCGAGGAGCCTGCCAGCAAATTCCATCAGGGATAGAGGCTGTAGCCTCGATTGAAATCCGGATCTATGGCTGCAATCTCCACCTGGCTCACTTTTATGGATTGAGGGCTTGGCAAACCGGGGCAACCATCTATGGACTATCATCCAGCAAACTAGCTTAGGTGGCACAGTCGCTACGGGACGCTCGTATTCTACAGCACCTCAAACAGGTCCCACATCACTAGTGGACCGACGTCTCCAAGGTCCCTGCACCATGTTGCAGCGCTAGATTGTTCGTCATTGCTGGGCCCCACATCAGATAAGCTATTGGAAAGGAATTGGATAGGTCTTTGGAGCAGGAGTAATCATCTTGGGACCTGCAATATCTATCCAAACGCCCCAAAAGGGCAGATACAGAGCGCAGGTTTTTGCAGCCTCATGTTTAACATCTGTGGTGTCATAACCAAGGTCAGGAGGATGCATGACACAACAGAACATTTCCCGCATGGCAGAAGCATGGCGAACAATCAGCCGCAAACAGACGACTCAAGCAGATCGGGATAACGCCACCCGTATGGCATTACAGCAGTGCGGGGAGTACCTCATCGCCATCCACGACATGGCGGAGATTGAGCAGAGGCGCTACGAGTTTCTAGCAAATCGACTCTGCGACCATTTTTGGCAACACAATCGCGCGCACAGAACCAAGCAGACCCCCGGTTATCCGGGCCATTTCGGTTGCAGGGCACGAGTTCGTCAATTCAAGTTGGAATGTCACTGGTATTACAATCAATTCATTGAACAGCCAAGAGGATCAGGGAAGCACAAGGTTCTTAGTCATTACCTACCCCGAAATGGTCAGTTTTCATACTATAAATCGACATTTACCCCTGCGCATGACTGGGAAAAACCTGTCATTTTGGCGATAGAAGAAGGCTTTATCCTGATACGCCAACTCAATGATCAGTTGATGCAGTTGCGTCGGCTTTCTCGCAGCAGTCAACGTCTACTAGGCACACTGAGCCAGCACCTTGATAAGATGGATCTTCTCTCATGACTCGCTTATCAGCTCAAACGCATTACAAAAGCAGCCCCAGTTTCTGACAGTTACTGTGTAGGTAGTATCTCGTACAGCCCTTGAGGTATTAATGAGCGATCAGTCATGATGGCATCGAAATGCGCTCAGGGGCTATCTATATGAAAAACAATAAAAAGCCTGTCAACTCGCAGGCCCAGCAACACCAAGTGCCACTACCGAGCAGCTCTCTTGTAACACCCAACTTAAGATGAACTTTGCACCTAAATCACAAATAAACATAAAAATCAAGATGTTGTTGATGATTCCCCACAGATAGTGCATAGTTTCCAATGTCATACGGAGGGCGTTTTATGAACAGCATCGTCATTTTGATCACTCTATTTCTTTTCCTTCTTGGCGTTGCAGTAACTGCCGCATATCTTTACAGAGAGAAGCAAAAAATTTCACACGAACAAAGGACTGGTCGAAAGAATCTGTAGAACAATCAACTGGACATCGTCACATATTCATAATGTTCTGAGTTAGCGATGGTAGATATTTATTCTAATCTGTACAGTCACATAAATAGTACCGGCGCGCTGTCTTTTTTTAATTAAGGGATGGTTGAATTTTCATTTTAAACATCAATTTTGACCTATCTGAACATCTAAATAATTCACGTGTAACATTTTTATGAACTCACATTAAAAACCACATCGTCAATGAATAATCAAATTTATGTAACTCCGTAAATACTTTAAAAATAAGGATAGGTTAAATGCCATGAAGGTACTTTGTGAAACTACGTCTATATGATTTTAACGGAGGTCATTATGAAATGACTTAATAAATATATTCTTGATGGCTGTTGTAGTCCTTGGTTGGGCAATACTTGAAATCACAGACTGGGGCTATGCCGTTCTAGCCATCCCTGTTGTTTATTGGCTCAAACCCTTGCTGGATTTGTTACACAAGTACTTGATACTGACCCTTACATTTTGGATATTGGTAGCAGTTTTTTCTTGGCAAGCAGCCCTTGTTGGCTGGTTATACTATAGATTTCTCATTACCCCAAAAGACACTTATGCAAACGATTCCAGCAGAAAAAAATAAAAATCAGGCTGATTTTAGATGGTCGTGACGTTGAAACAGGGGAGAATATTAACTCACCATTTTGGTAAAACTTTTGTTATTTAAAACGATAGATGCCTAACTCGACTCCCTTCTATGATAGTCCTGTTACATAATGCAAGACATCACTCGCATTTTTAACCATTACGAGCCATCCGGGATCTCACCTAGGGATACCATCCAGTAGACGTAAAAACTTTCACATGTGAAATTTCTGACCGGTTCGTAGGTCAAAAAATAATACTGTAATTGCCCCAATACGGTGAAATAGTCTGAGCCAAGCAAAGTTGTGCCATAAGATGTTGTTTTATATTGAAATAATTTTTTTATGTTTTTCCCAAAAAGGACACATTGAGCGACCGTGTTCTCTGCATACAACCTTCAGAATGTACCTGCCTACACATGAAAAGTACGGAGGATGTATGACTGAAACAAACAATAGAAAATTGCCCGCGAGAGCTAAGTTCGCTGAACAGCCCCCCCTTTCATATTCGACAGTACATCGACGTGTAAAACTAGGAATCCTCCCAGCCACCATCAGATCATGTCCCACCGGACATTCAATAAGATTCACGTTGCTTAGCATTCAACTACACCTGAATAACATTTGAGGAGGGGGGGTATGGAATTTCGATTACTGCCGGATGGATTGGAGTTCAAGGAATCGGAGCGCTGGGTCAAACTCGGGGGTTATATCAACGTGCTGGCTAGAACCCGCACCTCAGATCAGAGGCGTAGACACGGAATTTTGCTGGAGTGGAAAAACTTGGATGGTGTTAAGTTACAAGAAATTGTCCTTATGCGGCATCTCCTGGGGGATAACAGCAGACACATTCAGGAAATGTTGCTCGATTCAGGCTATCAACTAGAGCAAAGCCCCCTCGCTTGGCTACGTATCCGGCGCTATCTATTCAATAAACTCCAACATGCTGAACCAGCAACATGCGCGGAACGAACCGGTTGGCATTCTGAGGCCTTTGTTACCCCTGGCTGGAGTGTCCCTAGGAGTAACACAAAATTGTATTTTGTGCGCAGCGGATTGAATATGGGTCTGCGGCAGTCCGGTACCCATGAGCAGTGGAAGGAGGAAATTGGCAAACTTTGTATTGGTAATCCGATGCTTATTTTTTGCTGTGGCGTGGCTCTAAGTGCTCCACTACTGAGCAGCTCTGGAGTTGAGAACCTGATATTCCATCTCTATAACCACTCTGAGTCGGGCCAACCAATAGCTCTGAATGTGGCCTCATCACTTTTAGGCGATGAGTCTCTGATTCGAACTTGGCAGAGTACCTCTCATAGCCTATCTACAACCACTGTAATGCATAACGATATTCCACTACTCCTGAATGAACTATCTCAGGCCAAGGCAGAAGATGTAGATACTGCCGTTAACTCCATTTGTAGCGGTAGCCCCAAGCCAAGAGCCAACGAAGAATCAGACAGTTTTGCCATAGGTGAGCCTTGGCGGACCATAGCTTTATCCAGTGGAGAGGTGACTTTGACTGAGCACATGGCCCAGCTAGTTACAGTTCCATTTTCTAAACAACGAAACCGAGTGGTTGAGATCCCTGTAACAGGTCAGCTCGGTATTTTTGATAGACTCCATGGTTTCAAAAAACCAAACCTCTTGGCTGATGAATTGCAGCGGCGCTGCAAGAAATACCACGGCTCGTTATTCCAGTTATGGGTAGATAGATTGGCCAGCTACGAAGAGATTGAGCTGGAGCGCAAGGTATCACAACACCTTTCATATCGTTGTGACCTCATTAGAGAAAATGCAGAGCGGCTACTGGGCTACTCCGTCAGTCCACAAGTTATGCGAGTAATTCGGCAATTTGCCTTAGTTCAGTCAGCGCTGATCACGGCCAATTATTTCGATCTGTTGCCCTGGCGAGAACATCACTCCGAGGATGCAGTTAACCATTGTTTCAATCTCTGGCTAAAAAGCCGCGGTCATGGCCTAGATACTGAAGATTATCGGTTGTTTAGTATGTTGAAAATGGCCATACCTGACTGGGGACCATACATTAGGACACTGGATAGTCGACTGAACTCTAGTGTTGGTTACAGCAGAACATATCAGGGAGAACTGCAATGGTTAATCAAACCTGATGTATTGAAACAAGTGTTAGATTTTCGCCCTCAATATCGTTCACAAATACAGCGATTAATCAATAAAAACTGGTTGCAATTCAATGATTTCGAAAGATTTACTCTTAATATTGTTCGCGAGAAAAAAACAGCTCCCTATTTTGCCATCTGGCCAGAACGAATCAAAAAAGACCTAGCTGCATTGGGGGTGATTGAATGAATGTTCCTGTTTTCCCTGCACCACTAACCCTGTTGTGAGGTAGCAGCATGCAGACTGTTTTTATGCTTTTAGCACAATACGAGAAACCCATCGTACCGCTCAAAGAGATCTGTAGTGAGTACTTTGGTCTGTCATATCAAACTGCCAGACAGCGGGCAAATGCCGGGATGCTCCCCATCCCAACGTTCCGAACGAGCCAAAAGAGCGACTATCTTGTGCACCTGAATGACCTGGCCAGCTATATAGATCAGCAGAGAGAGAAAGAAGTTCGCAGGTTAACCGCGATCACAAAGATGGAGGCTCGAAGATAATCTTCTGGATGGGAAAGCCCGCTAGTCGCGGGCTTTTTTCATTCTGCTCTTTGTCTGTGGTCTGGGTCAGTTTATAGATGCACCTACCTGCACAGCAAACAGCTCAAGAAAGACATATAGGCAATACAGCAACCCATGCTTCCTCCTCTTCACCCTTAAGGGCTGGATTGAGTATACTCAAATAGTCACCACCACCAACATAACATGTTGATAAAGATGACTTTTGTATTTAAAGAACAATGTTATTGGGACATATTCGCAAAGTAGACGAGAAGATCAAAAAGACTTGAGAACAACACCTGTTTAAAGCCATTTTGGCAACCACCTGCCCCATATCTGCCCCATGGAAATTGAAGTCCACGCCTGATAAGGGCTAGAGAAAAAATCTCACCAATCCAGCATGGGGGCGATGGAAAAACGCTGCGCCTGCATAAAAATCATCCGGGTTGGCTAAAGAAAGGGGCGGATTTTATCACAACGTGAAGCAGCCCCAGAAAATGAATTTTGTCGCCGCGTCATGCGAGGCCCTGTGATAGTATCCGGCTAATAGAAAGGGTATCTGCGCGATCATGAATCAAGACCAACTTTTACAACGAGCCGAGCGACTCTGTATACAGCGAGGGATCCGCTTCACCCCGACCCGACGTCAGGTATTTCGCCTGCTGGCGGCACACGGCAACGCCATCAGCGCCTATGATTTGTTGGCCCAGCTGCAACAAACCGAAGCCAATGCCAAGCCGCCAACCGTCTATCGGGCACTCGATTTTTTGCTCGAACAGGGCTTTGCTCACAAGGTGGAATCTCTCAACGCGTTTATCTTCTGCTGCCACTTCGATCACGCTCACCCGATGCAGTTGCTGATCTGCGACGAGTGCGGGGATGTGGTCGAGCTTCACGATACGGCGATCGATAGCGCGTTTTCCGAGCAGGCCCACTTGCATGGTTTTACTATTACCAATAAGACGATAGAGGCACATGGCCAATGTGCCCGTTGTACGCCCACTGTAGGAAGTCATCATGAAGGCTGATTTTGTAAATCCGTTCCTGCTATCCCTGCTCAATGTGCTCTCGACCATGGCACAGCTGGAACTCAAACCGGGCAAACCGAAACGCAAGATGGATGAGCTGGCGCGCGGCGACGTCTCCGGCCTGATCGGCATGGTCGGCCCGCAGACCCGTGGTTCCCTCTCCATCAGCTTCGAGAAGGGGCTGGCGCTGGAGATCATGCGCCGCATGCTGGGGGAAGCTCCCGCCAACATCAACGAAGAGGTGACCGACATGGTCGGTGAAATCACCAACATGGTGACTGGCGGTGCCAAACGGATGCTGGGCGAGAAGGGCTACGAGTTTGACATGGCGACCCCCATCATCGTCTCCGGCCCCAACCACACCATTACCCACCGTGCCGATGGCACCAAGATCATGATGCCGTTCGAATCGGATTTCGGTCGCGCCACTATCGAAATCTGCTTCGAGTAACCCTATGTGGAAAGCATTGAAATGGATTTTCATCTGCTGGGCCCTGCTGTTGATCCTGTCGGACATTCAGATCAGCACCTCCCTCTACAAGTACGAAGATAACCGGGTGCTCATCAACTTCCCGCGCTGGGAAGCCAAGCAGCCCTGGGGCACCTTCGAGTGGCATGCCGGACGGGTAGAAACCCACTGGTATGGTCTGGAGGGCAAACCCAAGCCGAAAGGCCCGCAAATCTGATCCGGTAACGGATCCGGCAGAAACAGAAGAGGCCAGCAGATGCTGGCCTCTTTGCTATCTCGTTGTTCCTGAATCAAGCCGCTTCGGCAGCCAACTTCCCGCTTGGTCGCACCAGGATGCCGACGATGCAGGCCAGCAGAGTCGGCAGCAGCCAGGCAAGCCCCTTGTCGAACAGCGGTAGGAAGGCAAAGCCGTCCATCGCCATCCCGGCAGCCCCCAGCCCATCGAGGCAACCAAACAGAAAGGCGACCGTCAGCACGCCGCGAAACGCCAGCCGTGGCTGGGCAAACCATCCCTTGAGGAAGGTCACCAACACCAGCGCGATGGCAACCGGATAGATGGCCACCAGCACCGGAATCGAGAGGCCGATCAGCTCGCTCAGCCCCACATTGGCCACCACTGCACAGAGCGCCCCCAGCAGCATGACCCAGTTGCGATAGGCCCAACCTGTAAGGCCATGGAAGTAGTCGGCACCGGCACAGAGCAGGCCGACCGCACTGGTAAAACAGGCCAGGGTGATGATGGCAGCCAGAATAAACTGACCCGGTTGGCCAAACAGACTCTGGACGTAAGCATTGACGATGGCCCCACCATTGCTGATATCGCTTGCCACCCCACCGGCGCTGTTGCCCAGCTGAAAGAGCGAGACATACACCGCCGACAACCCGACCGCCGAGATCAAGCCTGCAATGGTCAGATATTTGAACTGGCTGCGATAATCCTCGATCCCCTTCTGGCGCAGCAACCCGATGATCAGGGCTCCAAACATCAGGGAGGCCAGGGTATCCATGGTGTTGTACCCCTCCAGCATTCCTTTGGTCAGGGCTGCATCTATGTACTCACCGCTGGCATCTGGCATGGCGCCCTGCGGCGTCATAAAGACCCCGACCGCCAGAATAAGCAGCATCACCATCAGG
Organism: Aeromonas sp. R9-2; assembly: GCF_040908025.1. Classification (NCBI taxonomy): domain Bacteria; kingdom Pseudomonadati; phylum Pseudomonadota; class Gammaproteobacteria; order Aeromonadales; family Aeromonadaceae; genus Aeromonas; species Aeromonas sp. R9-2. The sequence continues at coordinate 122,579 of NZ_JBFOCX010000031.1, read as the reverse complement.
GCTGGGGTCAGATACTTGCCGACCGCATCGAGCAGCTTGCCCCGATCGAGCGCCACCAGGATCACCAGCGCAAAGAAACTCAGGGTGTAGATCAGCAACCCCTCATGACCGGCATCGCCAAGCCACGGCTTGAGCCCCATCTCGTAGGCAACCAGACCGGTGCGGGGAATGGCAAAAGCAGGCCCCATGATGATATAGATGGCGATAGCCAGCGCCGTCGCCGCCCCGGCGGGCAGATAGCGGGTCATTCCGGTCCAGCCACTCGCGCCGCCCCCCGAACTCCCCTTGGCCACCGCAATCAGGGTGATCAGCGGCAAGCCCACTGCCGTTAGCAAAAAGCCGCACATGGCGGCCAGCAGATGCTCACCAGCCATAAAACCGGCCAGCGGCGGAAAAATGATATTGCCAGCCCCCAGATAGAAGGCAAACGTCATAAACCCCAATCCGAATACGTCGGACAACTTCAATGATTTCGTCAAACTCAGCCTCATCTGCCTTATCAGCTTGTTATTGATTGCACCCACTGCCTGGCAGATAACCGGTAACAATACCTCTCGCCCCCACACGGCCCGCGGACCGGATGAGGCGCATCACCTTTAGCATAAAGAAGAGGAGTTCGATCTCAATCACCAATTAATATCTTGAAACAATTTACTGCTGCGGAATTAATCGCCGAACAACTCGGCGCTCCATAAACAGGTGTCACACGTGGCGTATGGGAGGTGAGAAGGGGGAAACCGGTTATAGCAGCAAAATACGGCTGCTCAGATGCAATCTGTGTACAGTGACAATTACGGCAGTGCAAAGCGAGGCGAGAAGCGAGGCTCACAGAAAACAAAAGAGCCTGCACGGGGCAGGCTCTTGGCAATATCACATCGGGTGTGATCAGGCAGCTTCGGCAGCCATCTCGGTCGGACGCACCATCACGCCAACTACGCAGGCCAGCAGGGTCGGCATCAGCCAGGCGAGGCCCTTGTCGAACAGCGGCAGGAAGGCAAACGCATCCATCTTCATACCGGCAGCACCCAGACCATCCAGGCAACCGAACAGGAAGGCAACCATCAACACGCCACGGAACACCAGACGGGGACGGCCGAAGTAACCCTTCAGGAAGGTGACCAGTACCAGCGCCACGGCAACGGGATAGATGGCAACCAGCACCGGAATGGAGAGGCTGATCAACTGGCTCAGGCCCACGTTGGCCACCACGGCACAGATAACGCCCAGCAGCACCACCAGCTTCTTGTAAGCCATGCCGGTCAGATTGTGGAAGAAATCAGAACAGGCGGAGATCAGACCGACTGCAGTGGTAAAGCACGCCAGAGTGATGATGGCCGCCAGAATGAACTGACCCGGCTGACCAAACAGGCTCAGTACGTAGGCGTTGACGATGGCGCCACCGTTGCTGACATCGGTCGCCACGCCGGCGGCCGTGTTACCCAGCTGGAACAGGGAGACGTATACCACGCTCAGACCAACGGCAGAGATGAGGCCGGCAATGGCCAGATACTTGAACTGGCTCTTGTAATCGTTGATGCCTTTCTGGCGCAGCAGATCGACGATCAGGGCGCCAAACATCAGGGACGCCAGGGTGTCCATGGTGTTGTAGCCTTCCAGGATCCCTTTGACGAAGGGGCTGTTCTGGTAGTCACCGGACGCATCAGGCATGGAGCCTTGCGGTGCTACGAATACCCCGATAGCCAGAGTCAGCAGCAGCAGCATCAGTACCGGAGTCAGGTATTTGCCGATGGCGTCCATCAGCTTGCCCTGGTTCATGGAAACCAGAATGGCCACACCAAAGAAGATCACGGTATAGGCAGCCAGACCCGCTTGCCCCATATCACCGATGAACGGCTTGAGGCCCATTTCATAGGCAACCAGACCGGTACGGGGCGCGGCAAAAGCCGGGCCGATGATGATATAGATGGCAACGGCCAGCGCAGTCGCGACACCGGCAGGCAGCAGTTTGGTCATGCCAGCCCAACCGTTACCGGCTTTCGCCACGGCCAGAATGGTCACCAGAGGCAGGCCCACGGCAGTGACCAGGAAGCCAAACATCGCCAGGGAGAGGTGCTCACCAGCCATGTAACCGGCCAACGGCGGGAAAATGATGTTACCGGCGCCCAGATAGAAGGCGAAGGTCATAAACCCTAATCCGAGTACATCGGACAATGTGAGTGATTTCGTCAAGTTCAACCTCGTCTGTCTTGTAAATTATTGCTTGTTATAGTTTTTATCGGTCGCTGACCGGGTGTGTTCAGGGGGTATAAAAAAAGAGCCCCGCATGTTTTTTCATCGCAACCAGTGGTTTTAGCTGGTCTGGAGCGGGCGCTCGATCTGGAACCAGCATAATGGCGTGGAAAAATAGTTCAAGACGAAATTTACATCTTCAAATAGAAGAGGTTGGTCAGTTGGATATATCTGTCGGAATAGACCCCATCAGCAGAATGGATCACAATTTCACCCCTCTCACACCTGTTTAATCCTCTACCAAGTAGCAATAAAACACGATTTGCCTCTTTACCCTCTCTGGTGATAACAGCTGTATAACAAATGCCATGCAGATCATAATTCGCCGAAATGCATAAAATTTCATCGGCCATCGCCGTCGGCAGCACCAGCGCCACCTGCCCGTTCGGGCTCAGCAAACGATCGCAGGCCGCCAGTAATGCGGGGCTGTCGAGGGCACCGGTATGGCGGGCCAACGCCCGCGCCGGATCGCTAAATGACTGGCCTGCCACGAAATAAGGAGGGTTGGAGACGACAAGATCGTAAGGGGCGGCCTGATAATCCTGAATGGCACTCTCTATGACGGTCACCCGATCGGCCCAGGGAGAAGCAGCCGCATTCTCCCGCGCCTGACTGGCCGCATTAATATCCAGCTCGACCGCATCAAGACGGCAGTCAGATCTGCTGCGTTGGGCCAACATCAGGGCGATCAGGCCGCTGCCGGTGCCGATATCGAGCACTCGTCGCGCCTGTTCGACCGGCGCCCAGGCACCGAGCAAAATGCCATCGGTGCCCACCTTCATGGCGCAGCGATCGTGATTGATATGGAACTGTTTGAAGGTAAATCCGCGACTACGTCCCATCTGGCCCCCGTCATCTGCAAAAATGGTGGGCGATTATAGCGGCTAAGACACACTCACCAATAGGAGCCGACGAGATAATCGCCTATAATCTGCCGTTTCCTTAATGACCGAGTATTGCCATGAGCCAGTCCTTTGATGATTTCGACCTGCACCCAGCCCTCAACCGGGCCTTGGCCGAGATGGGATTCACCCGCCCCACCACCATCCAGCAGATGGTGCTGGAGCCAGCCCTGGACGGCCGCGATATTCTGGCATCCGCTCCGACCGGTACCGGCAAGACCGCCTCTTTCCTGCTGCCGGCACTCCAGCATCTGCTGGACTTCCCGCGCCGCAAGCCTGGCCCCTGCCGCATGCTGATCCTGACCCCGACCCGCGAGCTGGCGCTGCAGGTGACCGCCCACGCCAAGGCGCTGGCGGCTCACACCAACCTCAGCATCGAGACCATCATCGGCGGCGTCAGCCATGAAGAGCAGCTGCCTGCCCTGACCAAAACCACCGACATCGTGGTCGCCACCCCGGGCCGTCTGCTCGAATACATCGAGAAAGAGGAGTTCGAGAGCCACGACATCGAAGTGCTGGTGCTGGATGAAGCGGACCGCATGCTGGACATGGGCTTTATCAAGGATGTGAACCGCATCGTGGAAGAGGCGCGCTACCGCAAGCACACCATGCTCTTCTCCGCCACCCTGGAAGGGGCCGGCCTTGAGAAGTTCGCCAACGAGATCCTCAAGGATCCGGTGGAGCTGCACGCCGAGCCGCCCCGCAGCGAACGTCGCCCCATTACCCAGTGGATCCATCTGGCCGATGACGCCGCCCACAAGCTGGCGCTGCTGACCCATATCCTGAAAGATCCGGAAACCCAGAAGGCGATCATCTTCGTCAAGACCCGCGAGCGTCTGGCGGAGCTCTCCGGCCAGCTGCAGGCTGCAGGTATCTCCTGCGCCTGGATCCGTGGCGAGATGGAGCAGAGCAAGCGTATCGAGTCGATCCGCAAGTTCCACGAAGGGGAAGTACCCTTCCTGATCGCCACCGACGTCGCCGCCCGCGGCATCGACCTGCCGAACGTCAGCCATGTCATCAACTACGACATGCCCTACGGCGCCGACGTTTACGTCCACCGGATTGGCCGTACCGGCCGCGCTGGCAACCGTGGCTGTGCCATCAGCCTGGTGGAAGCCCACGACATGGCGATGGTCGCCAAGATCGAACGCTACACCGAGGAGCGCCTCAAGCGCCGGGTGATCGACGAGCTGCGCCCGAAACACAAGGAAGCGCGGGTACCGGTGAAGAAGAAAAAACCGGTCGACAAGAAGAAGTCCGCCAAGAAGAAAAAGAAGAAGTGATCGCCTGGCGATAAAGAGAAGGGCCATCCAACGGGATGGCCCTTCTGCATTCTGAATCACTCTGACGAGTGGTTATGCCACCACTCTGCGCATTCCCATATGGGGGATATCGTCTTCGAGATAGCCTTCCCCTTCCGCCACAAAACCGTGCTGGCCGTAGAAGCCCTGCAGATGAGCCTGAGCACCAAGCCAGATGCTGTGGGTCGGCCAACGTGCCTCGCACGCTTTGACCGCCTCGCCGATCAGCTTATGACCAAGACCACCGCCACGCGCCTTGGGTGAGGTCACCACCCGACCGATGGCGGCACAGCTCTCATCGCCGATGCCGGGCGCCATGATCCGCGCATAGGCGGCCAGCAGCTCGCCCTGATAGCCGAGCAGGTGCCAGACCCCGTCGCGGCGATCCAGCCCGTCCAGATCCTGAAAGGGGCAGGTCTGCTCCACCACGAACACCTCGGCCCGCAGCGCCAGCAACTCATACAACTCGTCTGTGGTCAGTTCAGACCAGGGTTTCAGGATCCAGTTCATCGGCAACTCCTTATCAGTTCGGCCTGCCAGCATAATCGTGGCGCCAGCGCCCTGCATTAACCTTTGTTAAGTTCTTTCAGCCGTTTGCGAATGCGGCTCAAGCTGATGGCAGTAATGCCGAGATAGGCGGCGATCTGGTGATCCGGCACTCTGGCATCAAGCGCGGGAAAGCTGTCGAGAAAGTGCTGATAGCGTGCCTGCGGGCTGCCGGTCAGCAGTAACTGCTCCTTCTCCTCCTTGATGCGCAGCTGCACCTCCAGCAGGTGCTGGTACCAGCGCGGCCAGCCGGGCAACTGGCGCAAGTCGGCCAGACTGAAAAGCTGCAGACGGCAGGGCTCCAGCGCCTCCACGCTGTAGCGGGCCGGCTCGCCACTGAGCAGGTGGTGGAAGTCGAGAAACTCGTCCCCCTCCCAGTAGAACTCCTTGATGTACTCGCGGCCATCCTCCAGCACCAGCTTGGCCCGCAGCAGCCCCTGCTCCACCCTGACCAGCAGATCCGGGCTGTCGCCGGCATGCCAGAGGCAGCTTTTCGGGCTGAGGGTCAGCGGACGGGCAAAAGAGAGGAGGCGCGCGGCCTCCTCTTTATCTGCGACCTGCGCCCAATCGAAGGGGGGTCTGTCAGTCAGCATGATTAACCGCGACGCTGACGCACAGCTTCAAACAGGCAGACGCCGGTTGCCACCGAAACGTTGAGGCTGGATACCGCCCCTGCCATCGGGATGCTCACCAGCTCGTCGCAATGTTCGCGGGTCAGACGACGCATACCTTTACCTTCGGCACCCATCACCAGGGCCATCGGGCCGGTCAGTTTGGCCTGATAGAGGTCGTGATCGGCCTCGCCAGCGGTGCCGACAATCCAGACGCCGCGCTCCTGCAATTCGCGCAGGGTGCGGGCCAGGTTGGTGACCTGAATGAGCGGCACCACTTCGGCCGCGCCACAGGCAACCTTGCGCACGATCGGGGTCAGGCCGGTGGCCTTGTCCCGCGGCACGATGACAGCATGAGCCCCGGCAGCATCGGCGCTGCGCAGGCAGGCGCCGAGGTTGTGCGGATCGGTCACGCCATCCAGCACCAGCAGGAAGGGCTGGCTCTGTTGTGCCGCCAGCTCGTCCAGCAGGCTGGCCAGATCGTGCTCGGCGAGCTTCGGCGCCTCTTTCACCCGGGCCATGATGCCCTGGTGATTGTTGCCTTCCGCTTTGTCATCAAGGGTCTTGCGGTTCACGCTCTGCACCTTGAGGCCGAGGGATTCCAGCTCGGTCAGCAGGGGTTGCAGCCGGTCGTCATCCCGCCCCTTGAGGGCCCACACTTCGATGAAGCGCTCGGGAGTGCGCTCCAGCAGCGCGGTGACAGCGTGAATGCCGTAGATCAGTTCTGTACTCATTTAGTGCTCTTGGCCTTATCGCGAGCCTTTTTGCCCGGTCGTCTGTTGCTGGGTTTGGCACGGCTACCCTTGGCGGTTTTGCCGCTCTCCTTGCCATCTTTCTCTTTGCGCTTTTCGTGGCGCTCGGCACTCTTGGCCTTCTCTTTCTTGATCTCGGCCATCTTGCGAACCGCCTGCTTGGCGTTCTTGCCGGTGATCTTGAGGGGTTCTTCCACCATCACGAAGTCGATCTTGCGATCGTCCAGATTGACGCCCATCACCTTGACCCGCACCTTGTCGCCCAGACGGTAACGGCGGCGGAAGTTCTCGCCGATCAGCTGCTGATGCAGCGGGTCAAACTGGTAGTAGTCGTTGGTGAGGGTGCTGACGTGCACCAGACCGTCGATGTGGATCTCGGCCAGACGCACGAAGAAGCCAAAGCCGGTGACGCTGGCGATAACGCCGTCGAACTCGTCACCCACGTGATCCAGCATGTACTCGCACTTGAGCCAGTCGGCCACATCGCGAGTGGCATCGTCTGCACGGCGCTCGGTCATGGAGCAGTGCTCGCCCATCGGGTCCACTTCTTCCAGCTGGTAGTGATAACCACCGCTCGGAGTCCACTTGTGGCGCAGGTTGCCCTGTTGCTCCTTGGCGGTCTGATACTTGATCGCCCGGTGCAGGATGAGGTCGGGATAGCGACGGATTGGCGAGGTGAAGTGCGCATAGGACTTCAACGCCAGACCGAAGTGACCGATGTTGTCAGCCTGATAGATGGCCTGACGCATGGAGCGCAGCAGCATGGTGGAGAGCAGCTCCGCATCCGGGCGCCCTTCAAACTTGGCAGCCAGCTCGGCAAAGTCTTTCGGCTCGGGCTCGAGGCCGCCTTTGAGCTCCAGACCCAGTTCGGCCAGGAAATCGCGGAAACCGGTCAGACGCTCTTCGCCCGGACGGTCGTGGACCCGGAACAGGGCAAAGGCTTCGTTCTTCTCGATATAACGGGCTGCGGCGACGTTCGCCTGGATCATGCACTCTTCGATGATCTTGTGGGCATCGTTGCGCACCAGTGGCACGATGCGGTCGATCTTGCGCTGGGCATTGAAGATGAAGCGGGTCTCCTCGCTCTCGAACTCCACCGCACCGCGCTGGTGACGGGCATGCTTGAGCGCCTTGTAGAGGTTGTTGAGCTCCTCAATATGGCCCACCAGCGGATCATACTGCTGACGCAGCTTGGGATCGCCATCGAGGATCGCGGCAACCTTGGTGTAGGTTAGACGGGCGTGAGAGTTCATTACCGCTTCGTAGAACTTGTAGCCGGACATGCGACCAGCGGCGGAGATGGTCATCTCGCACACCATGCAGAGGCGGTCTACTTGCGGGTTCAGGGAACACAAGCCGTTGGAGAGCACCTCCGGCAGCATGGGCACCACGAACTCGGGGAAGTAGACGGAGTTGCCGCGCTGATAGGCTTCGGCATCCAGCGCCGTGCCGGGCTTCACGTAAGCGGAGACGTCAGCAATGGCAACCCACAGACGCCAGCCGCCACCGCGCTTGGCTTCACAGAAGACGGCGTCATCGAAATCGCGGGCATCTTCGCCGTCGATGGTCACCAGCGGCAGGGCGCGCAGGTCGATGCGGCCCTCTTTGGCTTTCTCAGGCACCTGCTCGCCGAGACCGGCAACCTCTTTGGTCACCTCTTCCGGCCAGGTGTGCGGGATACCGTGGGTACGCAGGGCAATTTCGATCTCCATGCCCGGCGCCATGTTCTCGCCCAGCACTTCCAGTACGGTGCCGACGGCATTGATGCGGGAGGTGGCGCGCTGATTGATCCGCACAACCACGACCTGGCTCTGACGAGCCCCTTTGTTCTCCCCTTCCGGGATGATGATGTCCTGGCCGATACGGCTGTCATCCGGCACCACGAAACCAACGCCATTCTCGACGAAGTAACGGCCGACAATGTCTGCCTCACGAGACTTGAGCAGGCGCACCAGACGAGCTTCCTGACGACCCTTACGGTCGATCTCGGTCGGCTGCACCAGCACGTAATCGCCATGCATCAGGCGTTGCATCTCTCGGTTGTTCAGATACAGATCCGGACCACCACCTTCCGGACGCAGAAAACCGAAGCCATCCTTGTGGCCGATTACATAACCTTTGACCAGATTAAGGCGATCCGGCAGGGCATAACATTGGTTGCGAGTGAATACCAGTTGTCCATCACGCTCCATGGCGCGCAGACGACGACGCAAGGCTTCCAACGGCTCTTCATCTTTCAGCTTGAGGACCTTGGCCAACTCTTCACGGGACATGGGCTTTTCATGGCCCTTGATGAGTTCCAGGATCAACTCGCGACTGGCGATGGGGTTATCGTATTTTTCGGCCTCGCGTTCGAGGAAAGGATCTTTTTGAGACATAAGCAGGCCTTAGGGTAGGTGGTAACGGTGCCATTATATCGGAGGGGGGGGCGAATGGCATCCATCGGCTGCCTTTTGGCCAATCTCTCTGTCATACTATCTTCAGTTCGCTGGCATGATGAGACACAGAACTCATGAGTAAGGACACATTTGCCCAATCTGCCGCCTATCTCAAACAGGCGGTTCCCTTGATGATCAAGTACCAGATCCCCACGACGCCGGACAATTACCACCTGTGGTACAACTATGTCTCGGCCAGCATGCCCGAGCTCAACCAAGCGATCGATCAGGCAGTCAAAATGCAGGGAACCTGCTCGCTCACCACCTGCGAGCGACTCTATCACCAGTATCTGGCCGCTCAGGACGAGAAGCAGATGGAGGCGATGAAACTGAGCCTCGCCGCCATGGCCAACGAGCTCGGCCACTCCATGCAGGACGCCATCTCCGATACCGGCATGTTTCAGGAGATGCTCGACAAGAGTTTTGACAAGCTCAGCCGCATTGATGACGAGGGCTTCAGCCTGGAAGACACCATGGGGATCCTGCGAGAGCTGGTGCGCGAATCGCGGGATGTGCGCATGTCCACCATGCACTTTCGCAACCAGCTCAGCAATGCGGAAAAAGAGATCAAGGAACTGCGGGCGGCGCTCAACGAGACACGCAAACTGGCCAACGAGGATGCCCTCACCAACCTGCTCAACCGCCGCGCCTTCGATCTGGAGCTGGAGGGGTTGATCCGCAGCCAGCACCCCTTCTCGCTAATCCTCGCCGATATCGATCGATTCAAGAACTTCAACGACGAGTACGGTCACCTGCTCGGCGATCAGGTGCTGCGCGCCTTCAGCAAACGGCTGCGCGATGCCTGCAAGGAGGGGGTCACCGCCTATCGGCTGGGTGGGGAGGAGTTCGCCATGCTGGTCCCCCATCGCTCGCTGGCGCTGGCCAGACAGATGGCGGAGAGCATGCGCCGCGCCATCGAGCGGATGTCGATTCTGGATCGCAAATCGGGCCGCCGCATCGACCACATCACTGCATCGTTTGGCGTGGGTGAGTTCAACGGTCAGGAGAGCGCAGACTGTCTGGTCGAACGTACCGACAAGCTGCTCTACAAGGCCAAGGAGCTGGGGCGCAACCGAGTGATGCCACTCCCTTCCTGATTTGTCCCCTGCCCGACCGCAATGCCAATGTAAAAAGCCAGTCAGATCAACTGACTGGCTTTTTGGTCTCTCTTGCTCCGACAGGGGCTGTTCCTTCCAGCCCCAGTGGAGATCTGCTCAGTGTGAAGGATTACTCCTGCACCTCGCTGACACCTTCGACTTTCACATCAACACGGCGATCCGGAGCCAGGCAGACGATCAGCTCACGCTTGGACTTGCTGACGCAGCTGTCGCCGGTAACCGGTGAGGATTTACCACGCCCTTCCACATTGATCTTGGCGGCCGGGATCCCTTTACCAACCAGATAGTTGGCAACGGTCTGGGCACGCTGCTCGGAGAGCTTCTGGTTGTAGGCATCGGAACCGATACGGTCGGTGTGACCAATTACGGTTGCCACGCCATCTTTGGGTCGCGCCTCTTCAATCTGGCTATAGAGGCTATCCAGTGCCTGACTGGCCTCTGGCTTGAGGGTCGCCTTGTTGAAGTCAAACAGCACATCGGAGCTCAGGGTGAACTGCTTCTCAACCATCACAGGTGCAGGAGCAGGTTCCGGAGCCGGAGCGGGCGCCACAGGGGCAACCTGACCAAAGCGATAAACCGCTGCCAGCGAGAGCAAGCCGTTATCCATTCTCAGACCGGTATCGTCACGACTGCCATACGGGGTGGTGTACTGATACTCCAGGCGAGCAGCCCAGTCGAGGTTGAATGCATACTCGGCACCCAGTGCACCGACCATGACAAAGCGGCTGTCATCTTTGTAGACATCGCTCTTGGTATCAGCCCAGCCATAACCGCCACCGACACGACCATACAGATCCAGATTATCGGTAACCGGGAAGCCCAGTTTCAGGGTCAGTTGAGCCAGCTGTGCTTTTACTTCATCACTGAAAGCGCCTGCCGCCGTAGTGGCATCGTATTTGTAATTGCCCAGATAGTCGTAACCCAGCTCCAGTCCCAGATTCTTATTGATCTGATAACCGCCAAACACGCCTGCACCCAAGGCATCGTTGGTCTCATTGCCAAGGGTCAGGGCATTGCTTTCATCAATGCCGTAGAAGTTGGACCAACCCAGTTTGGCACCGCCATACCAGGTGTTGTCTTGACCGGCAGCCTGGGCATTGGCCGCCAGCAAGCCGGTAACCAGCAAGGTAATCAATGATTTTTTCATGTTTGAGCCTCTGCAACTTTATGTAGGAGGAGGTTGATTGATATCACCTCGTCTTATAGGTGCAACCACCCAAAAGCGATCGCAGCATATCAACGTTAGCCTATTTTCAAGTCACTGATATCAATTAACAAAAAACACTCTAACGCAACCACGTTACAAAAACAGCAACAAACGTTTGTTATTTGAACTGAATGTGACGCAAAAAGACGCACAAATGAGGGCGGATAGGAGAAAAAGGCCAGCAACATGCTGGCCCGAAGCGATATCAGTGACGAACAAACTCGTAGTGCTGATCGATAAAGTCAGCAACACGCTGGCTCAGTACCTTGTGCACCGTCTTGGTCGGATGCACCTGATCCCAGAACATATGCTCATCGCAGTTGAGAGTCGCTGCTCGCCCTTTTGCCTGCCCGCTCACCACCGCCTGCGCCAGGATCGGGTTACCGGCAATAGCCACTCTTTCGGAGACACTCAAAGCCGGGGTCGCAGCCACCTCGGCGGCGCTGCCGGAGAACGGCTTCCATGTATAGCCACCACCGTAGCAGGCGTGTTCAGTGTCACTCAGCCCGAACTGCTGAGGATCGCGCATCATCTCGTCAAACTGCTTGTCCACTTCGAACAGCTTCACGATGCCAAGGGGAGCCAGCTCGCGAGTGAGGTTCTGCAACTTCTGGTTGTGGTAGCTGGCCACATGGCGCACCTTCTCCACCACCTTCATGCTGCGGGCTGACGGAGTCTGCCCCAGATCAGGAATGTTGAACAGCAGGATCTGCTGCGCACCGTTGAGCACCAATCGGTTGGATGCCAGCCGGATGGTATCGATCACCCGATCTGCATCCCGCTCGGTGTTCCAGCCATAAGCCAGATAGTCATTGGCACCGACCCAGATCACCACCAGATCATCGGGACGGAACTTGTCCTTTTTCAGGAACTGATCGATCTCGTAATCGAGGTTGTTGATCACCTGATATTTGGGGTCCCAGGACCAGAAACCGAGCCAGCCGTTCAGGGCGCCCAAATGGTTATAGGCCACCGCGGTTGCACCGCCTTCCGCCTCGTTGGCCACGACCAGACCGGGGAAACGCTCGTTACCCAACTGCTCCAGCCACACCGGGCCGTTGCTGAAGCGCCCGTTGAAGTAGGGTGGGCTGGAGGGGAGATACCCCCTCATCTTCTTGTACATCTTGCCGGTGTCGGAGAGGCTGTCACCAAACATCACAACCCGGGAAAAAGGTTGGCGTCCCTCTGCCGCTTGCGCGGTCAATGCCATTAACCCCAATAAACAAACAAGCCATTTTTTCATATTGTTATGCTCTTCGATTAAGCAGGTGAGACCTGCGGACTTCTCCTCGAGTGGCTACAGGCATGGGAAGAGTCTGCTACCACTGACTTCTGGTGAAGGCGACAGATTACTGTTCCAGATGAAATCACACATGTTCCGCCACCGATGAAATCGCTTGCGCTCACAAAACAGACAATCACACCAGCCTATTTCTTTCACGCTTGTTTCACGCCCCTCTCTGCACAATGCCCCCATCCCAACGACAGGAGCATGAAATGAACAAAGCAAGCGCAGCCATTATCGGAATGTTGACCCTGATGTCCGTATCCTCTTTCGCCATGGCGGCCTATACCGGCCCGCAAGAGCAGAACAAGGTTTCCGTTGCTCAACTGAAAGATCTGGCCGATGACAGCTGGGCCACCCTGGAAGGGAAACTGGTCAAGCACCTGGGCGGCGAGAACTATCTGTTCCGCGATGCCAGCGGTGAGGTGGAGGTCGAAGTGGATCAGGATGTGTGGCGTGGCACCGAAGTGGGCCCGGATGATCAGATCCGCATCCGTGGTGAAGTGGACCACAGCTGGAACAAGACCGAAGTGGAAGTCAAAACCCTGGAGAAAGTGGGCGCGGCCCCGCAGACCAAGGGCGGCTTTATTGCCAAATAAGGTCACTTCAACGACGAACTGGCCAGACGTTAAAAGGGCGCTTGATATCAAGCGCCCTTTTGCATGGTTAACCCAGCGTCACCGCTTAACCGGCCCGACTGGCAAAGGCTCTCTTGAACCCCTTCTCGGCCTGATTGACCTTGTAGAGGTAACGGCGCGCCTCCTCTTTGGGATGTTGTTCGGTCAACACCTGATAGACCGCCTCGGGGGAGAGCCGGTTGATCCGGCCCGGCGCCGCCTTGCGATCGCTGGAGAAGGTATTGAGTACCCCGCCCGCACCACCGTTATAGGCGGAGATCACCGCATAGCGACGGGAGCGCGGGTCCTCGATATCCGCCAGATAGACGGTCTGCAACAGGTGCAGATAGGCGGTACCAACATCGATGTTGTAGGCCGGGTTGAACAGCTCCTCCCGGGTTGGCTGGCCGTTCTTGCCCTTGACCCGCACATAGACGTCACGACCGGCGGTAGCCGGGATCACCTGCATCAGGCCATAAGCGTTGGCATGGCTCACCGCATAGGGGTTGAAGCTGCTCTCGGTCTTGATCACCGCATAGATCAGGCTCTCCGGCACGCCGTATTTGCGCGACGCTTCCCGGATGATCCCCGCATACTTGTAGCCCCGTCGGTCTTCATGGTTGGCCACCATGGGAATATCGACGAAGAAGATGGTGCGAATCCCCAAAGTGCGCTTCTTCATCGCAGTGTTGAGCAGGTAATCGGCATAACGCTCGGCGCGCCAAGAGGCGCGGATTGGCTGGCGCTGATTGTCCAGCACCTGACCGTAGAGGAAAGGCTCGCCGCCGGTCAGAATTTCCCGGTCGGAGTAAAGATCCACTTCGGCCGGATCGTCCGGCGTCAGCAGGGTCTCGATGATGGCGCGACGCAGGTGAGCGCGGGGATCGATGCCCGAGACCGTCTCCACCATGATGTGACCGCTGGAGAAGTCGATGTGGGCCCGGCTCTTGTACTGATCCGTGTATTTGACGTAGTCAAACTTGCCCGCAAACAGCGCCTCCCGCCCCCATATCTCGTTCACGTTATGGGAGAGCGCGCTGATCATGTGTTCAAAACCGCGGATGTCCTTGCCGTTGACCAGATCGTCATCCTCACTCCCGCTGGGCTTGGGGGAGGATGAGCAGGCAGAGAGAAACAGCAGGGTGCACAGCAGCCAAAAAATTCGGCCCATAGGATCCTCAAACCGGGCAGCAGAGCTGCCCATCATTCATTTGCTGCGACTTCAGGAGCGGTCACGCCAGTGTGGCGCCATTACCGCACCTGTTCACACGTACAACAGCCGGAGAGCTTACTGGGCAGGCGGGGTGTAACCTTCGATCTGCACTTCACCTGCATCAAACAGGTAGCTGACCATCTCTTTTTCCAGCAGTTGGCGATGCTCAAGATTCATCATGTTGAGCTTTTTCTCGTTGATCAGCATCACCTGTTTCTTCTGCCACTCGGCCCAGGCTTCCTTGCTGATGTTGTCAAAAATCCGCTTGCCGAGCTCACCGGGATAGAGTTGGAAATCCAGACCCGGGCCCTCTTTTTTCAGGCGTTGGCAAAATACAGTACGGCTCATGTTGACCTCTATGGTTGTAACTCTGGATAGGCGAGCAGACGGGCCGTGGCGGCCGCCAGCCCCACCTCGGCAGGATGGCGTAAGTTATACCAGAGTCGGTTATCTGCTTCCATGAGCCGCAGCGGCTGCGCCTCATCAATGTCAATCAGCAGCGGCTGAATATCGAGATGGAAGTGGCTGAAGGTATGGCGAAAACCGGCCAGTTCCCGATAACCGTGATGGCTCAGGCCGAGGGATGCCAGCAGACCATCCACCTCCGCCAGCGAGGCCACCTGCGGGAAGCAGTAGAGCCCGCCCCAGATCCCCTGTGGCGGCCGCTTCTCCAGCAATAACTCGTCACCATGGCGGATCAACAACATGACGCCATCGCGGGCCGGAATGCTCTTCTTGGGCTTGCTGTTGGGATAAGCGGTAGGCTTGCCTTGCGACAGCCCCTGGCAATCGGCCCGCACCGGACAGCGATCACAGGCTGGCTTGCTGCGGGTGCAGATAGTGGCCCCGATATCCATCATTGCCTGATTGTATTGCGCCACCCCCAGCTTGGGGGTGAGCCGGATGGCGATCTCCCACAGCTCGTTCTCCACCTGTTTCTGGCCGGGCCAGCCCGGCAGCGCCAGCCAGCGGGTGAGTACCCGCTTCACATTGCCATCAAGGATGGCGTGGGGCTGACCCAGAGAGAGCGACAACACGGCCCCGGCGGTAGAACGACCAATCCCCGGCAGCGCCATCACCTCGTCAAAGCGCTCGGGAAAGAGACCATGGTGATGATCGCGGATCTGCTGGGCCGCCTTGTGCAGGTTGCGGGCCCGGGCGTAGTAGCCCAGCCCGGTCCAGTGGTGCAGCACCTCGTCGACAGGGGCATCGGCCAGCGCCACCACATCGGGGAAGCGCGCCATAAAACGCTGGTAATAGGGGATGACTGTGGCGACCTGGGTCTGCTGCAGCATGATCTCCGAGACCCAGACCCGGTAAGGGGTCTTCTCCTGCTGCCAGGGCAGGGTTTTGCGGCCATGAAGCTCGTACCACTCCAGAACCCGGCTTGCGAAGGTTGATTGATTCACGTTGTTCTCATGTCGTTGATATATGGGGAACTCTGCGGTTCCTTCGGCTCATCTGGCCTGAGCGGGCATAAAGTCATCCCGCAGCACAGCGCCAGCTGTCTGGTGCGGCAGCGTAAGGCCTCGTCACGCCCAAGTCAAAGCCGCGCTGACTGGCGCTGCAGGCAGGTGGTGGTCAAGCAGCAAAGCGGTAACAAAGACGATATACTCGGCCCCACAATTGATGACGGGAGAGACGGTTTGCAGACTTATCTGGTTGGGGGCGCAGTGCGGGATCGTCTGCTGGGATTGCCGCAGGGCGACAGGGATCATCTGGTGGTCGGCGCCACCGTGGAGCAGATGCTGGCGCTGGGGTTTACCCAGGTCGGTCGTGACTTTCCGGTATTTCTTCACCCCAAAACCCAGCAGGAGTATGCCCTCGCCCGTACCGAACGCAAACAGGGTCAGGGCTACACCGGCTTTGTCTGCCACGCTGCCCCCGATGTGACGCTCGAGCAAGATCTGCTGCGCCGGGATCTCACCATCAACGCCATCGCCGAAGATGATCAGGGCCAACTCCACGATCCCTACGGTGGCATCAAGGATTTGGAAAAACGGCTGCTGCGCCACGTCTCCCCCGCCTTTGCCGAAGATCCGCTGCGCATCCTGCGGGTCGCCCGCTTCGCCGCCCGCTTCCACGCTCAGGGCTTTACCATAGCGCCGGAGACCCTCGCACTGATGAGCGAGATGACGGCCGCTGGCGAGCTGGCCCACCTCACGCCGGAGCGGGTCTGGAAGGAGCTGGAAAAAGTGCTGCTGGGGCCGACCCCGCAGATCTTTATCGAGGTGCTGCGCCAGTGCGGCGCCCTCAAGGCACTCTTCCCCGAAATCGACGCTCTATTCGGCGTCCCCGCCCCGGCCAAGTGGCACCCGGAGATCGACACCGGCATCCACACCCTGATGGTGCTGGAGCAGGCGTGCCGGATCTCCCCCGAGCTGACGGTACGCTTTGCTGCCCTCTGCCATGACCTTGGCAAGGGAGTGACCCCCAAGGAGTTCTGGCCAAGCCATCACGGTCATGGCCAGAAGGGGCTGCCGCTTATTCGCGCCCTGTGCGAGCGGTTCCGGGTTCCCAACGAGTGCCGGGATCTGGCTCTGCTGGTGAGCGATCTGCACACCCACATCCATATCGCCTTTGAGCTCAAGCCCGCCACCCTGCTCAAGGTGTTCGACAAGGCAGATGCCTGGCGCCGCCCCGAGCGCTTTGCCCAGCTGCTGGATGCCTGCCGCGCCGACTTCCACGGCCGCACAGGTTTCGAGGAGCGGGTCTACGCCGAGCCGGACTATGTGGCCGAAGCGCTGACTGCCGCCCAGGCAGTGCCGGTGAAAGAGATAGTGGCGGCCGGTTTCAAAGGGGAAGAGATCAAGGAGCAGCTCGCCAAAAAGCGGACCGATGCCATCAGCCGCATCAAGGATGAGTGGACCTTTATCGAAGAGTAACCTCGGCCCCATAACAGACGGCCGCCCTGATGATGAGCTCCGCAAGGAGAGCATCGCCAGGGCGGCCGTTTTGCATCCAGGTTTATATGTAAAGGGGCGCTAACCCCTGCTGGTGCTGTTATGCCGGACCAATTCGCTCCATCAGGCTCATATGGGATGAGCCATCGTGACGCTTGAGATTCTGGCGATATTCGAACTGGCGCTGGCTCTCCTGCTTGAGCCCCAGCATCAGCGAATAGCACATCGCCAGCATGATCACCGAGAACGGCAGCGCGGCTATGATGCTGGCTGCCTGCAAGGCTGCCAGGCCGCCAGAGACCAGCAGGATAGCGGCAACCAGCCCCTGCCCAAGACCCCATACGGCGCGGTGCAGTACCGGCGGCTCCTGATCACCGATGGAGAGCAGGGTGGTGATGACCAGCGTGCCCGAATCACTGGAGGTGATGAAGTAGGTGCAGATGAGCAGGGTCAGCACGGCCTTGGCGATCCAGCCGAAGGTATCCCAGTGCAGCAGCTCGACCGTCTTGTAGAGCGCCAGCGTCACATCCTGATTGACCGCAGCGACCACGCCGCCACCGCCAAACAGCTCCAGATTCATCGCCGTACCGCCAAACACGGTGAGCCAGAACATGCCGAGCAGCGAGGGTACCAGCAACACACCGAGCACAAACTCGCGGATAGTGCGTCCCTTGGAAATGCGGGCGATAAACATGCCGACAAACGGCGCCCAGGCAATCCACCAGCCCCAGTAAAACGCCGTCCAGCTCGACTGCCAGGCCGAAGTACCGTTGGCTTCAGTGTTGGTCCAGAAGCTCAGTTTGACGATGTTCTGCAGGTAATCACCGATGTTCTGCACATAGGCGTTGAGGATATAGGTGGTCGGCCCCAACACCAGAAAGAGCGCAAGTACGAAGACGCTCAGCCAGATATTGAGCTCGGAGAGGATCTTCACCCCTCGCCCGACCCCGGAGACCGCCGACAGAGTGGCGATCAGGCTGATGCCACCAATCAGCCAGAGCTGGTTGGACTGCGACACCGCCATACCAAACATCTGGTTGAGGCCGGTATTCATCTGGGAGACCCCCAGACCCAGGGAGGTCGCCACCCCGAAGACGGTGCCGAACACCGCCAGCACATCGGCCGCATGGCCCCAAAAACCGTAAATCCGCTCGCCAAGGATGGGGTAAAGCACAGAGCGGATCGCCAGCGGCAACTTGCGCCGGTAGCTGAAAAAGGCCAGCGACAGGCCAACGATCACATAGATGGCCCAGGGGTGCAGGCCCCAATGGAAGAAGGTGAGGCGCATAGCGATCTGGGCCGCTTCCGGGGTCATCCCTTCGGTAATGAACGGATTGCCCTGCAGATGGTTCATCGGCTCGGCGATGCTCCAGAACACCAGACCGATCCCCATGCCAGCGCTAAAGAGCATGGAGAACCAGGCGAAGTAGCCGAACTCCGGTACCTGGTCGTCGTCACCCAGCCGGATGCTGCCAAAACGGCTGAACATCAGGTAGACAGCGAAGAACAGGAACAGGGCGACCACCAGAATGAAGTACCACTTGAACCCGGCAATAATCTGATCCTTGGCACCGACAAACCAGGCGGCCGCGGTATCGGGAACAAATACGCCAAACAGCAAAAACAGGGTGATCACGGTGAGGGCCGTCATGGCCATGGTGGGGTTGAGGCCTTTCAATAGCCCTTTGCTTGCTCGCATCCAGCCTCCTTAGTCGTTGTTGAAAAAGTCTTCGCCTACATGATCACCGGCACCGCCGATGGCGCGATAGACCAGTTTGCCGGCTGCCTGTTCGCGGTGATCCACCAGCGAAACCGAGGGCTGGCCGTTCACGGCGTGACGCTTGCCAAGGAAGATGGCCATGGGGACGCCCAGATTGGAGATACCGCTGGTGATCCAAAGGCGGTTGAAGTCGTAAGAGCCACCGATAAACTCCAGCTGGGCCAGGCCGGTATCGAGGCCGGTCAGATAGAAGTTCATGGCACTTTCGTCAGGAAAGAGGTGCACCAGCACATAGGCGTAGCGCAATTCATTTACCAACTCCTTTAGGTTGAAAGTACCTGTCTCGCTGCAAGAGAGGGGTAACTCACCATCATAGTGGTGTACTTTAAGGTTGTTGGGGTCTTCATCATAGGCAGGCTGATAGCGCACAAAAGCCGAGGTATCCGGCAGTTCATAGCGCACTCTGACAACACGTAACTCGGCCACCAGAGACTTGATATCCAGCTCGTCATTCATCATTTCGCTCCTCAAATGTCAGGGTGAATTCCGTGAAATGCCCGTCAACCTAACACAAAATTAGTTAGAGCAGAAATTATTACATCAAAAACCATATTGACCTTGTGACGAATTAGGCGGAAAATTTTGCTCCTCTCCATAGCCTTCCAATGACGCACACCCAATGGAAAAACATGATGAAGTGCTGGTCGCCCTGCGCCAGATTATTCGTGCCATCGACATGCACTCCAGGCGCTTGATTAAAGAAGCCGGGCTCACCTCCCCGCAACTCTTGCTGCTCAAAGGGATCGACGAGCTGGGACAGATCTCCATGCGCCAGCTGGCCGATCACACCAACATGAGTCAGGCCACCGCCACCACCATCATGGACCGATTGGAGAGCCGCCAACTGGTGCAGCGCGTTCGCAGCAATACCGACAAGCGCAAGGTTCACGCGACACTGACTGACGCAGGCCGCGCCCTGCTGGCCCAGGCCCCCACCCCGCTACAAGAGCGCTTCATCCAGCGTTTTCAGGCGCTGGAAGCGTGGGAACAGACCCTGCTGCTCTCCTCCCTGCAACGCATCTCCTCCATGATGAATGCAGACGAAATCGACGCAGCCCCGGTGCTGAGCGTCAGACCCCTCACCGAAGAGCAGGCATAAGCTGCTGAACAATTTCAGGCATAAAAAAAGCTCCCGAAAGGGAGCTTTGTTCTATCAGGGGTCGTAGAGGATTACTCTTCCAGGCTGATCCCGATATTGGAGACGCCATCCTGAGAGGCGAATGCTCTGATGGCCAGGATACGATCGCTGTCGCGCTCATGGGCAACCCGCTTGAGCAGTTCAACCTGGAACTCCAGCTCAGCTTCCATGTACTCGTGCTCGTAGAGCTCCTCTTCGGTCAGATCCCGCTCTTCCAGCAGCTCGATAAAACCGGCCACGGTACCGACTGACGCATGGCTGGCATCGTTGGCCTCTTCGCCGACCCGGCAGATCACCGAGTTGTAGGCGCAGCCCAGCGCAACACAGGCATCCAGCGCAGGATAGGCACCGTAGGATTCAAACTTGCGGGGATCCGGAATGTGAGACTCGAACTCTTCGAGAATGGCACCCAGATTGACCCTGGATCCCTTGACGGTGAGGTAGACCCACATCTGATCCAGCGCATGCCGGAAAGCACCAGCATTGCCAAAGCCGGAGGCCTGACAGAACAGGGCATAGTTGGGGTACATGCGCTCTGCCAGCGCCAGGGTGTAGACGGTCTGTTGCCAAGGCTGTAGCTCGGCCAGTCGCTTATAAAACTTGTCACCAAACACTGGAGTCGGATCCTTTGCAAAATGTGGGGCAGATTGTAGCCCACGAGGGGCGTGGCGAAAACGAAAAAGCGCCCTGGTCGGCTATGTTGCGCTGGCAACTCGGGTAAGATGGGACGAGAGCGGCATCTTGTCGCGCCGCAAATTCTGATAAGGAACAAGAGTATGAGCCAACGTACCCTTCTTTTGCTCAGCCAGGATAATGCTCACTACGAACGTCTGCTAAAAGCGGCCAACCTCCCTCATCTGCGCATTCTGCGGGCCGACAACCCGAGCGATGCCGAACAATTTATCGGCGAGGCCCATATTCTGCTGGCCGAACCAGCCCGCGCCAAGCCACTGCTGCCCAAAGCCAACAAGCTGAGCTGGTTCCAGTCCACCTATGCCGGGGTCGACGTGCTGCTCGATCCTGACAGTCGCCGTGATTATCAACTCACCAATGTACGCGGCATCTTCGGCCCGCTGATGAGCGAGTATGTCTTTGGTCATCTGCTCAGCCTGATGCGCCAAATCCCCCTTTATCGGGAGCAGCAGAAACAGCGACTGTGGCAAAGCCACCCCTATCAGGGTCTCAAGGGGCGCACCATGCTGATCCTGGGGACCGGCAGCATTGGCCAGCATATCGCCCACACCGGCAAACATTTTGGCATGAAGGTGCTGGGCATCAGCCGCAGCGGTCGGGAGCGGGCCGGGTTTGATCAGGTTTATCAGCTACCTGCGCTCAACAAGATGCTGGCGCAGGCCGATGTCATCGTCAGCGTGCTGCCAGCCACCCGCGATACCCGTCATCTGTTCAATGCCGCCCGCTTCGAACACTGCAAACCGGGCGCCATCCTGTTCAACGTCGGTCGTGGCAGCGCCGTGCACTCTGGCGATCTGCTCACCGCACTGCGTACCGGCAAGCTGGCGATGGCAGTGCTGGATGTGTTCGAGCAGGAGCCGCTGCCCGCCGACAGTCCATTGTGGGGCCAACCCAACCTCATCGTCACCCCCCACAACAGCGCCTACAGCTTCCCGGATGATGTAGCCCAGATCTTTGTGCGCAACTACATCCGCTTTATCGATGGCCAGCCACTGGACGGCAAGATCGACTTCGACAAGGGTTATTGACCCTCACGGCGCATGTAAAAAGGCCCCGCCAATCTGGCGGGGCCTTTCATTTCAGGCTGTGACGACAGGAATCAACCCGCGGCCAGCTCCTTGCGGTAGCTCTTCACCTTGGCAAGGAACTGACGACGCTCCTTGCCGCTGAGCGGTTCAGCCATCGGCAGCTTGGCTGTCATGGCATTGACCGGGCGGTTGTTGATCCGCAGCTCGTAGTGCAGGTGAGCACCGGTAGAACGACCAGTGTTGCCGGAGAGGCCGATCTTGTCGCCCATCTTCACTCGCTGACCGGTTTTGACCAGCAGCTTGCTCAGGTGCAGATAACGGGTAGAGAGAGTACGGCCATGCTTGATGACGATATAAGTGCCCGCTAGCGGGTGGCTGGTTGCCTTCTGGACGATACCATCGCCAGTCGCCAGCACTGGCGTGCCCACCGGCACCGCAAAGTCGGTGCCCTCGTGAGGACGCACCATACCGGTTACCGGATGTTTGCGCGCCGGGTTGAAATTGGAGCTGATCCGATAGCGGCTGTGGGTCGGGTAGCGGCGGAATCCGCGCTCCAGACTGTTGCCCTGACCGTCGTAATAGTTGCCGTCATCGGAGAGCCAGGCCGACACCGTCTTGCCCTGGCTAGTCACTTCCACACCCAGCAGCTGGCTGTTGCCAGTGCTCTTGCCTTCCACCGTCTCCTGGCGTACCAGCACTTTGAACTTGTCGCCCTTCTGCAGATCCTTGGCGAAATTCATTCGCCACTGGAACAGGTTGGCAATTTTCTGGATATGGTTGGCCGGAATCCCCGCATTGCGGGCACTGACATAGAAGCTGCCGTTGATCACGCCGTTGTAACGCTGCGGTTGCCACTCGACCTTCTCATTGATCATGGAGGCGGTATAGGCATCATCGCTGCGCGCCATCACCAGCGTCTGCTTGATGTTCAGGCGGATTTTGAGTTGCTGCAGGATGTTGTCCTGATCGATCAGCAGCTCGATATTCTGGCCCGGCTTGAGGCGCGCCAGATAGTTCTTGTTGTCCGCGTCCAGCACCTTGTAAAGGGTGGTGGTGGAGAGACCGAGATTGTTAAAAATGGCGGTCAGGTTTTCGCCGTTGCGGACCCGGTAATCCTGCCACTGGGGGGTGGTATCAACCGGGATGTCGTCATCCGGCGCACTTTGATCAACCAGTTCGTGATCGGGAATTTCGTTAAAGTCGGTGTTGTTTTCGTTGGTTGCCGTACCTGCGGTATCAATGGGCAACTCAAGACGCAGCGGCCGCTCAAGGATGTCACCCGGAGCTGGCAATAATGCCACTGCTGACAGGGTCATGGCCGTCAGCATCAGCATGGCGTAAAAGTGTTTGCGGGGAACCGGTGGTTCCCAATTGGCAGCCTGTACTACCAAGGGACGGAGACGTTTCATCCGCTATCCTGTATTTAGATCTAAAGAGTGTGAGTTGCGATGTCAGTTGTGACAAAACCGTATAAAACTGTTTGTTGGACACAAATAGTTACAAATAGTTCATCACAATCTGCATGAACCTCACATTTTATGCATAACCCGCCCGGATGGGCAGAAATGATCGTCTTTTTTAACCATTTTTTCCTATTTTTAAGAACCGGGTCGGATTCGATACTGAATAGAAACCCAAAATGTTGCGATAACTTTTCCATGGAGTGGATATGTCGTTAGCAAAACTGTTAATCAGAATAATTGTCGTCCTGTTCCTGATCGGTGCAGCGCTGCTGTTTGCACTGGAAGTCACGACAGTCCGCCAATCCATCCTCGACCAGATGTCAGCCAACCTGGAAACCGCCATCACCGCTCTCGGGCTGGTGCTGCAAGGAACCCTGCTCAATGACGACAATGTGCTGGCCGAAACCATCGTCAATGCCATGTTCGACGGCGGCTTCGTCAGCTCGGTCATTCTGGTGGATCCGGATGGTCAGGTGCTGTTTCAGAAGGTATTCCACTCTACCCAACAAAATGTCCCCGGCTGGCTTCCCTCGGTTATCGGCATGCCGCCCGTCAAAATTGAGCAAGAGTTGACCGATGGCTGGCGCATGCTGGGCACTCTGACCCTTGAGGGGCATAGCGGCTACGCCTATCAGCATCTGTGGAATGCCATCAGTCGCACCGGTCTGGCGCTGCTGGCGGGCCTCGTCGTATTTACCCTGATCATCTCCCTGGTGTGCCAACGCCTGCTGCAGCCCCTGGAGCAGATCAACCTGCAGCTGATCCGTATCCGCAAACACCAGTTCAACAGCACCCTGCCCACTCCCTGGTTGCAAGACCTCAAAGAAGTGGCACTTTCCATCAACCAATTGGTTTCCGAACGCAAACGGGATCTGCTGCAACAACGACTCAAGATCACCCAGCTGGGAAAACAGCTGCCACTGACGCCCCCACAGCCGCTGCAAGGAGTGAGCCCGCTGCCGGAAGGCGGGCAACTGCAAAAATTTGTCTCCACACAAGGGGAGATCGCGCTCTATCAGCGTTTCTTGCCCAACCAGCCCCTCGGAGCCGACAGCGATCTCGCGACCATCCAGAGCGCCCTGCAACAGTGGCAGCACTCTCATATAGAAGGGGTCTTGCTGCCCCTCTCCCTGCTCAATCACCCGCAATGGTCCGAGATCGCCCCTCTGCTAAGCCAGGGCCGCAGCAAAACACTGGATTGGCGCTGGGATGTGGTCACCTTTCCCGCCCACGGCCAAGCCACATTGGCTGCGTTGCAGGAACAGGGATGTGAGCTCGCCTTCAGCGCCATTCCCCTCAATGCGGATACCTTCAATCAACTTGACCCGCTCAATCCCATTTTTATCAGCTGTCAGCTGACCGATGCGCCGCTCTACTGGAATCTGCTCTCCCAAACCATGCATGCTGCCGGTTATACCCTGCTGGCAGAATCGGGAGAGTGTCGCGACATCGACAAACTGCGGACCTGGGGTATCGATGGTTATGCCAAGGAGGCGCAATCATGAAGAAGCTCGCCATGCTGTTGCCCCTGCTGTGGCAACCCGGCCTGATGGCTGAAACCGTCACTATCACCACTGGGGGTGAGCAGGGGATTTATCACCAGATAACCAAAGAGTTTTGCCGTCTGGCTCATGAGGTCGACGAGCAACTTGCGTGCACACTGCAGAGCTCATCGGGTTCAATAGAAAACCTGACGCGACTGAAGAGTGGCGAGACCGCCTACGCCATGGTGCAGTCAGACTGGCTATATCAGGCAAGCCAGGGCTTGGGCCCTTTTGCCACGCAGCCGCAGCCTGAGCTGCGCGCCCTGTTTGCCACCCATGCCGAGCCCTTCACCATAGTGATCCGTGCCGATGGCGATATCACTTCACTGGAACAGCTCAAGCTCGCCCCCATCGACATGGGGTTGAAGAGCTCGGGAACACGCCAGACGGCGCTGACCCTGTTCAACATCTTGG
The DNA here is from genome assembly GCF_040908025.1 of Aeromonas sp. R9-2. Classification (NCBI taxonomy): domain Bacteria; kingdom Pseudomonadati; phylum Pseudomonadota; class Gammaproteobacteria; order Aeromonadales; family Aeromonadaceae; genus Aeromonas; species Aeromonas sp. R9-2. The sequence goes on along the minus strand of NZ_JBFOCX010000031.1, from coordinate 97,376 downwards.
GAGCGAAAGAGCAGGATCTCGATCTGAAAAGCATGGCCAACCTGCCGGATGCGCTTTGTAGCAAGCAGATCGATGCATTTGCACTGGTGATGGGACACCCTAACCGGATTGTGCTCGACACCGCCAAACGTTGCGCGGTCAGTTTCCTCCCCATCGATGGGGCCACCCGTGATCAGCTACTCAAAGGGGTCAAATATTACCAACGTAGTCAGGTGCCCGCCCGCATCTACCCCGGCAATCTGAAGGCGACTCCCACCTTTGCCATTGCCGCCACCCTGGTCACCAATGCCACCATGCCGGAAGAGTCTGTCTATCGCCTGACCAAGGCCATGCTGACCCAGCAGACCAAGTTCAATGAGCAGACTTATGGCTACGCCAATATGTTTCACCGGGCACGCAATAAAACCGGCCCGGTGCTGAGTATTGAGCAGCATCCGGGCGCGGCGAAATATTTCGATGAGTTGAAGGCGGCGGGCAAGCTATAGCTGACGACGAGGAGAGCGCAGTTGCTCGCTGGAGAAACGGGTCTTCATCGATGTCCACTGCGCCAACCGATCGGCACTCCCCGCCAGCGTCCCTTCCCGCCGTGACTTCATGATCCAGATGCTTTTGGCATCGAAACTGTAAACGGGAATGAGGTCGGTACGCTTGCTGCCTGGCAGGATCCGGCTGTTGATGTTGTCGAGCACCAGTGGATCAGCCTTGGGCGTCGGGAAGTAGAGCGTCACCATGTGGAATTGGTTGTAACGCACCGCCTTGACGTAGGCCAGCCGCAGCTTCTTCTCATCCACCCCCAGCTCCATCAGGGTGTAGTACTTGGAGATGCTGTAATCCTCGCAATCCCCACCCCGGGCACCGATGAACTCCAGCGGATTGGCCCAGTAATCCTCATCCCCCCACAGCTTGGGATCCTCGCTGTAGGTGAGATTGTTGAAGTAGTTGTTCACCAGCTCGATCTTCTGCTGGTCGGTTGTACCCGCTCTGGGGGTGAGCAAGCGAGAAAATGCCTCGGCCCGCTGGATGGCCCTGCCACCATACACTTCCTGCAGCTTGGCCCGCAGATCGGGGCTGGCAATATATTCGGAAAGGCGCGAAGCCTGCACACTGGCGCAACATAGCGCCAGTGTGCAGGCCGGGATCAACAACCATTTCATACCGGACACTCCATGTCAGATGCTGGAGGTCAGTATAGTCCGTCCGGATGAGAGACTCAGCCGCTAATCAGCGACATTGGGCAAATGCGTCTGCCAGTTGTTGCATGAATTGGGGATAACCATCCGGGCCAAGCGGCACCTGTTCACCCACCTCATCAAGCAACAGCACCTTGGCGCCAGTATTGCGTGCCACCGATTCGATCACTGCCGGTGAAAATTGCGGCTCGGCATAAATGCAGCTCGCCTGCTTCTCTTCCAGTGCCTTGCGGATATCCACTAGCGTCTTGGCGCCCGGGCGACGCTCAGGGCTCACGGTAAAGTGACCTTTTGAACTCATGCCGTAATGGCGCTCCCAGTAGCCATACGCCTCGTGGAAGACAAAGTACCCCTTCTCATTCACTGCCTTCATCTGGCCGGCAATCACCTTGTCCTTGGCATCCACGTTGGCATCAAATGCCGCGAGGTTGGCGTCATAGCGAGCCTGATTGGCCGGATCCAGCTTGCCCAATTCACTTGCGATCGCCTTGGCAATCACCTTGGCCTGCGTCGGGCCAAGCCAGATATGGGGATCGACCCCTTCGTGATGATGTCCCTCATGCCCTTCATCATGATCATGGTTACCGTGCTCGTGGGAGGCATGAACGTGATCATCATGGTCATGGGAGTCATGACTATCCTGACTCGCGTAGTTGAACAGCGGCATCCCCTCAACCTGAGTCAGGGCCAGAGCATGGGGATGATTGGCCAGCGGCTTGGCCATAAAACCTTCCAGCTCGGGGCCAACCCACACCACCAGCCCAGCACTGTTGATGTTGCGAATATCGGAAGGGCGCAGGGAGAAATCGTGGGGAGAGGCTCCGGTCGGCAGCAATACCTTGGGCTCGCTCACCCCGTCAGTGATCGCCGCAGCGATGAAGCCAAGGGGCTTGATGGTGGTCAGTACCTCAATGGCACGAACAGGCAAACTCACCGCCAGCAGGGCAGTGAAAAGCGCAATAATTCTCATTGGTGAATCTCGTCAGGGGGTGAGTATGTGATAATATAACAGCTGCTTTTTGTTATATTATAACTCTCACTGGCTGTAAACCCCGGAGTTGTCATGAGCCAACTGGTAGAGCTGAAAGAGGTCTCTCTCTCGTTTGATGGACGCTCTGTGCTCGACAAGGTCTCCTTTACCCTCAATAAAGGCAAAATCACCACGTTAGTCGGCCCCAACGGGGCAGGCAAGAGCACCCTGAGCAAGCTGGTGCTGGGTCTGCTCACCCCGGACTCGGGCAAGATCACCCGCAGCCGCGATCTGAGAGTCGGCTATGTGCCACAGCGCCTCTATCTGGATCCCACCCTGCCGCTGACGGTGCGCCGCTTCCTGCAACTGGGCAAAAATAGCCGCCTCTCCATCGAGGAGGCACTGGCCCGGGTTGGCGCAGAGGGATTGCTGGAAAACCGGATGCAAAAACTCTCCGGCGGCGAGATGCAGCGGGTGCTGTTGGCTCGCGCCCTGCTGGTCAAACCCGAGCTGCTGGTGCTGGATGAGCCGGTGCAAGGGGTCGATATCACCGGCCAGATCGAGCTCTACGCCCTGATCGGTCAACTCGCCGCCGAATTTAATTGCGCCGTGCTGATGGTCTCCCACGATCTGCATCTGGTGATGGCCAGCACCCACGAGGTGATCTGCCTCAATCGCCACGTCTGCTGTCATGGCGAGCCGGAAAGCGTGGCCCGCCACCCCGAATTTGCCCGTCTGTTCGGGCGACCGGAGCAGGAGGTGCTGGCGGTCTATACCCACCATCACCATTGCGACGGCGAACACCATCATCATGAACCGCAGGCCCCCGTCATCCGCCTGCCTTCTCGCAACAACACTCACAGCTAATAGCGCAAGCAACAGGACATTCAAGTGGACAGCTTTCTGTTATACGCCCTCGCGGCCGGTCTCGGCATCGCCCTGCTGGCCGGTCCCCTCGGCAGCTTCGTGGTATGGCGCAAGATGGCCTATTTTGGAGACACCCTCTCCCATGCCTGTCTGTTCGGCATCGCGCTGGGCATCCTGCTGCAGGTCGATCTCACCCTGGCGGTGGTGGTCTGCTGCCTCGCCATGGCGATGCTGCTGGTGATCATGAGTCGCAACCAGCAGGTGGCAACTGATACCCTGCTCGGCATTCTGGCCCACAGCGCCCTGTCCCTCGGTCTGGTTACCTTGAGTTTTATGGATAACGTGCGGGTGGATCTGATGGCCTACCTGTTCGGCGACCTGCTCTCGGTACAACCGATGGATCTGCTCTGGATCTACGGCGGTGGCGCGCTGGTACTGCTCACCCTGTGGCGACTGTGGGATCCCCTGCTCTCCATGACCATCTCGGAAGAGCTGGCACGGGTAGAGGGGATCCGGGTCGATGTGCTGCGCTGCGTATTGATGCTGCTGATCGGGCTGGTGATCGCCGTGGCGATGAAATTTGTCGGGGCGCTGATCATCACCTCCCTGCTGATCATCCCCGCCGCCACCGCTCGCCGCTTCAGCCAGACGCCGGAGCAGATGGCTGGCTTTGCCGCGCTGATCGGCTGTCTCGCCGTGCTGGGTGGATTGACCCTCTCCTGGTATCAGGATACTCCAGCAGGACCTTCGGTCGTCGTCTGCGCCACCAGCCTGTTTGTGCTGAGCCAGTTCAAGAGAGCGTAACGGTGCAGGCTAGAGCGGCATGCTCTGGCGTGTCTCCATCATCAGCCACTGGCGCAACCGGCTGATGGCGGGCTCATGGGCCCGCGAGCGCTTGCAGGTAAAGTAGAAGGCATCCCCCGTCTCCAGCTGGTGTACTGGCAAGGCCACCAGCTGGGGATCATCGGGGCGCAGCATGTAGTCATTCACGAACGCCACCCCCTGATCCCAGGCCGCCGCCTCCATCGCCAACAACACATGGCTGAAGTGGTGCATCCGCGCCTCGTCTGGGATCACCAGCCCACCCGCCTTGGCCCAGCGCTGCCAATCCTCGCCCCGCGCCTTGTAAATGGACTGCACCGAGAGCAGCGGCAGCTGCCAGATGGCATCAGGCCACTCCCCGCTGACCTGCTGCAACAGACGGCGACTGCAGACCGGAAAGAGCCGCTCCTGATAGATAAGATCGTGACAGTAACCACGCCCGTGGGGTGAGACGGTGATAAAGCAGTCCGCCACCCTATCGGAGAGTTCGGGATCCTCCGCCACCATCTCCAGACTCAAATCCAGCTCGGGGTAGAGCTGGCGTAATCCGGCCAGGCGGGGGATCAGCCACTTCACCGCAAAGGAGCTGTAGACCGCGAGCCGGACTCGCATCTCGCCGCCCCCGCGCAACTGTTCGCTGCTTTGGGCAATCTGGCTGAGCCCAGCGGCAATCCCCTCGAAGTAGCTCTCCCCCTGGGTTGTCAGCGAGAGCAACCGCCCCTGACGCAGCAGCAAGCGCTCACCCAGAAAATCCTCCAGCAGACGGATCTGGTGGCTGACCGCACTCTGGCTGACGTTCAGTTCCAGAGCGGCGCGGGAGAAGCTGAGCAGCCGGGCCACCACCTCGAAATATTGCACCGCACGCAGGGGAGGAAGCTTCATTATCTAAATATCTCATGAATGGTCATTTTTTATCATTTTACTGGATATCAACCGGCACGCTACCCTCCCCTCATCTGAAGTGGGAGGTGGTATGAATGCAGTAGGGATCGGCATCCTTTATCTGGTGCTAGGCAATATGGTGGCGGTTTTTTCCGATGCGCTGGTCAAGGTGCTGGAGCCGGATCAGCCCATCTTCCAGTTTGTCTTTTTCCGCCAGCTCTCGGCCGCCATTCTGCTGATGCCCTGGCTGCTCTGGTCATGGCGCCGCAATCCACCGGTGGCCATCAAGTGGCACCTGCTGCGGGCCCATATCTGGGCGGTCGGCGTCTGCCTGATGGTAGTGGCCCTCACCCGCTTGCCGCTCGCCACTGCCAATGCCCTCTTCTATGCCGCCCCCCTGATGATGGTGCCGCTGGCGGTGTGGATGGCGGGGGAAGCGATCTCGCGCCAGAAGGTGCTGACCGCGCTGATCGGCTTTATCGGGGTACTGATCGTGCTGCGCCCGACCGAAGTGAACTGGGCCGCACTGGCGGCGCTCGGGGTAGCGCTGTCGATGGCGCTCAACAATCTGCTGATCAAGCGGATCCCGCTTAAGCAGCCCATCGCCCAGACCCTGTTTTTCACCAACGTGCTGAGCATGCCCTTCATTCTCGCGCTGGCCTTGTGGGAAGGGGGCGACTGGCAGTGGCAGATGTGGTGGCCCGCCTTCGGCTCCTCGGCGCTGATCATGGTCTATGCGGGATTGTGCGTGGTGGCCTATCGCAAGGCGGAAGCGAGCAAGATCGCCTCGGCGGAGTACACCGGTCTGCTGATGGCGGTAGCCATCGGGGTATGGCTGTTTGACGAGCAGCCGGGTCTGCCGCTGCTGCTGGGCTGTATCTGTATCGTCCTGCCGCTTATCGCCATGGCGCGCAGCAAGCCAAAGCCGCTGGCCGAGCCAGCGGTCTAATACTCAGGGTCGTTTCAGCAAAGGGGCGACCCTTTGCTGCAGATGAGGGATGACCTCCTGCTCGAACCAGGGATTCTTTTTGAGCCAGAGGGTGTTGCGCGGTGAAGGGTGAGGCAACGGCAGCCAGCCTGGGCCATAGTCAGCCCAGCTGCGCACCGTGTCGGTGAGCGATCCCTTGGCAGCTCCCCGCAGGTAATGGGCTTGTGCATACTGGCCGATCAGCAGGGTCAGTTCGATATTGGGCAACAGCATCAATACCTTGTCGTGCCAGGTGGGCGCACATTCTGGGCGCGGCGGCAGATCGCCGGATTTTCCCCTGCCGGGATAACAGAGCCCCATCGGCATGATGGCGATGCGGGATTCGTCGTAAAAGGTGGCCTTATCGACCCCGAGCCACTGACGCAGCCTGTCACCGGAGGGGTCATCCCACGGGATACCGCTGGCATGCACCCGGGTGCCGGGCGCCTGACCGATGATCAGCAAGCGGGCACTCTCGGCCCCGCGGATCACCGGACGAGGCCCCAGCGGCAGATGAGCCTCACACAGACGGCAGGCCCTGATTTGCTCAAACAACTTATCGATTCGCTGCATGACGTTGATAGTACCAGCATTTCCCTGTTTTCCCTCTTGTGGAAACAGGGCGCGCCCCATACTATCGCCATGAGTGTTTAATTTAATAAACGGACAATAATGAAAAACTGGCTAGGTACCGGCACCGCGACCCTCTCCTTCATCCTGTGGGGGATGCTGCCGCTCTATTATCAATTCATGCCTGAGGTCAACATGTGGGAGCTGATCTCCCACCGGGTGCTCTGGTCTGTGGTGCTGCTGGGTGCCCTGTTTTTGCTGCTTGGCCACAAGGTGCCCTGGGCACAACTGCGCAGCGAGCCGCGCCAGCTCGGCCTCATTCTGCTGGCGGGCCCCGTGATGTCCATCAGCTGGTGCATGTTCACCTGGTGCCTCACTACCGGGCAAGTGCTGACCACCAGCCTCGCCTTCTTTATGACCCCGCTGTTCAATATCGTATTCGCCGTCATCTTCCTCAAAGAGCGACTCACCCCGCAAAAGCATCTGGCGGTCGCCCTGGCACTAGCGGGGCTCGCCTACATGCTCTTCTGCTACGGCCAACTCCCCTGGTTCTCCCTCATCATGGGGGCCAACTTCGCCTGCTATGGCCTTATCAAGAAGAAGATCCACTACGACACCGGCACCAGCCTCTATCTGGAAGCCATGGTGCAACTGCCCGTCGCGCTGATCATCATCGGCACACTGGCGTGGCACGGGGAAGGGGCATTCGTGAACGGGGATTTGGCCGACAAGCTGCTGCTGATGGGCAGTGCGCCCGCTACTCTGCTGCCGGTGGGGCTCTTCTGCTATGCGGTGGCGAGAACCCGGATGAGCACGGTGGGACTGTTGCAATATATCGAGCCCAGCCTCGCCTTCCTGCTCGCCATCTACTGGTTTGGTGAGGCGCCGGACCCCATCAAGGCAGTCGGTTTCGCCTTTGTCTGGGCAGGTCTGCTGGTGAGCCTGTTGCCACTGCACCGGCTCAAGCGCCGCCCTCAGGGCGTACCGCGATAGGACTCCAGCACCTTGTGCCAACGGGGATCCCTGTCCATCTGCTCGGCGATGTCGTTGAGGGTGGCATGCAGCTCGGGACGGGATTTGGGCAACAGGATATGGCGGGTATAGCTGGATTGGGGGAAGGGCGAGATAAACAGCTTGCCCTGATAATGCTGTGCGTCGATGAAAAAGCCCAGCGATGAACCACTAACCAGCGTCACATCGATGCGGCCGCGCACCAGCAGCTCGAGGTTGGTCTTCACCTTCTTGGCATCCTGACGCACCAGCTCCCCGCGGCCAGCTGCATCATCGATCCCCTGATAGCGGTAACCCTCCACCCCGCCAAACACCAACCCCTTGAGGGAGTCTGGCCCGCGATAGGTGACCGGGTTGTCAATGTTCGAGACCAGCTCGTTGGTGTCGCGCATCACTGGAAAGGTCCAGAGATAGCGCTCGCGATGGGGATCCCCCACCCAGGCGGGATTGACCCAGACCACCAGACCGTCAAAGTCGGGATCCCCCATCTCCAGCGCCAGTCGGGCGCGATTGACCAGCCAAAGCTCGATTCTGGGTTCACCCCCCAGCTTTTCATTGAGATACTTGACCAGCTCGCGGCTCAGCCCTGCATCCACTCCGGTGTTGAAGGGGGGATGCTGATGGTAATCGTAGAGACGGATCGTCTCCCCCAGAGCCGGGACCGACAACAATAACCACAACCAAAACCAGACTCTCATCGCACCTCCTTGAGCTGCCTCTGAGTTTGGCACAGAGAATTTGAATGAGAGAACCCGCGACCACCACACCGGTACAGCAACCTTCCGCCCCTTCCCGCTGGTCTGTCTATATGGTGCGCACCGCCACCGGCCTGCTCTATACCGGGATCAGCACGGACCCACTGCGCCGCCTGCGCCAGCACCAGAGTGGCAAGGGCGCTCGCGCCCTGCGCGGCAAGGGGCCACTGACGCTGGCGTGGCAACAGGAAGTCGGCGAGAAGGGGGCGGCCCTGCGCATCGAATATCGCCTCAAGCAGCAGCCAAAATCCTTCAAAGAACAGCTGATAAAAAGCCCGGCACTCTGGCAGAGCTGGAGCCCCCAGTGGTTACCCGCAGCCACCCAGCCTTGAGGACGACAGGCAAAAAAAGGCCACTCGATGAGTGGCCGGAAAGGGGAAATCAGGGAGCATCACACAACGTCTTGCACAACCTCAGGCGGGTTAGAGGTAGGTATTGGAACGCTTGCTGCGGTTACTGATCAGCCAGCAAACCGCCAGCACCAGCAGCAACCAGGGGGCCAGCTTGATGATCAGAGCAAGCATGCCGCCCAGCGCCCCAAGCAGCACGAACAGGCCGCTCACCAGCAACATGGCTACCAGGGTAAAACCGGTCAGTGCCATGACCAGCAGCACCACCAGCAAGATGAAAAATTCCAGCATAACTTGCTCCTTATCAGTACCTTGTCTGCCGGCTGATCAACCCTTCGGTCAATCCAGCCAGCGCTTCAATTCATAACGGGGCGGCATCACCAGCACCGCCAGCAGATAGGCGGCCAGTGCCAGCGGCGGCATCAGGATCAGGGCGAGCAGTGCCACCACCCGCACCGTGACTCTGGAGACCCCCAACCGCCTGGCAATACCGGCGCAGACCCCGGTCAGCTTGCGATGCACCAGATCCTTGGGCCAGGGGCTCATGATTACACCTCCGCCTTCTGGCCTTTGAGGCGAGCCAGCTCGCGCTCGATCTCGTCATTGAGCTCCAGCTCGCGGAACTGGGCCTCCAGCGAGGGATTCTGCCCCAGGGTGGCCGCCTCCAGCTGGGCTTCCAGCTGATCGACCCGGCCCTGAAAACCGTCAAAGCGCGCCATCAGCTCATGCATACGCTGGTTGTCCACCTGGGCGCGGGCACGAATGCGGCTGTGGGCCGTCTGCTCGCGCAGGGTCAGCAGTTTCTGCTTCTCGCGAGCCTCGCTCAGCTTGGCCGCCAGCCGCTCGCTGTCGGCGGTGAGCTGGGCCAGCACCTCGGCCACTCGGACCTTATCCTGCTCCAGCTGTTCACATTTTTTGACCTCCGCCAGCTTCTCGGTAAGGGCGGCGCGGGCCAGATCCTCACGTCCCTTCTGGATGGCGAGCTCGGCCTTGGCCGACCACTCCAGGATCTGCGCCTGCAACGCCTGCAGGTGACGCTCCAGCTGCTTCTGTTCGGCAATCACGCGGGCAGCCTGGGTACGCATCTCGACCTGCACCTGCTCCATCTCTTCGATCATCAGGCGCAGCATTTTCTCCGGCTCTTCACTCTTGTCGAGCAGGCTGTGCAGGTTGGCATTTATCACGTCGGTCAGGCGGCTGAATACGCTCATGGTCTGGCTCCTTGTTGATGGGATGGCTATCTCTTCCCATAGCATTACAAGAGCCGTGCCAAGAAAAATTATTGTTGTTTTACATATAGATGGGAATTTACTGAGGAAATTCAAGAAGGGCTTGTTGGTGAGAATAGCCAACCTGGTGGTGATTTTTACCAACAAAAAAGGGAGCCTGTGGCTCCCTTGTCGATTCGTCTGCGCTATCCGTCAGGCGGCGTGGCTGTGGCCCAGCTTGCTGTCCAGTTCGGTCAGCTTGGCCTCCATCCGGGCACGGCAGGTGTCGGAGAGATCGCGAATGCCGCTGGCACCGTGTTCCTTGCTGCAGACCGGGGCCATCACTTCCACCAGCACTTCGCCGTTATCCCAGCGATTGAGGTCGACCTGACCGAAGTAGCTGGAGCAGACGATGGGCACCACGGGCACTTCAGCCTGTACCGCAGTGTGGAAAGCGCCCGCCTTGAACGGCAGCAGGCCACGTCCCTGGGAGCGGGTCCCTTCCGGGAACATCCAGATGGAGGTGCCGCGGTTCTTGATGCGATCCACCACCTGACCTATGGTGCCGATGGCACGGGAGCGGTTGGAGCGGTCGATCAGCACGTTGCCGGAGAGCCAGAAGATAAGGCCGAACAGCGGCAGCCAGAGCAGGCTCTTCTTGCCCACCGCTACCACACCGGGCTGCACCGCACCGGTCACGGTGAAGATGTCGAAGTTGCTCTGGTGGTTGCAGACGTAGACCGCCGGGCCGACCGATTTGACCTCGTCGGCCACCGTCACCTTGACTCGCAGCCCGATCAGCGGGCAGACCGCGTGATACATGCGGGCGAAGACATAGACGTTGTTGGGATGGCGCGGACGAACCAGACAGAGCAGCAGGCCGAACAGGAACCAGAAAATGAGCAGCAGACCAAGCAGCAGCACACGGGCAATTTTGAGCATCGAACACCTCGAGTTTTAACTCGGCGCAGTATACTGATCCCCCTTTTAGCGAACAAGCGTTCGCCAAACAGAACCGACCACCCTCCCCGTCGCGCCCCCCACACTCCTGCACATCAATACGACGCCGCCGACTTGCCCCACCCGCCATTGGTCGTTAGGATGGCCCCATCTTGATGGACGGGGCGAACATGATGTTGCAACAACGGGTAGCGAAACATCTCCTGCTGCTGGTCTGCCTGCTGGTGCTCAATTGTGCGGCCCAGCCGCTGGCCCGGCTTGCCCTGCTCGATCACGCCCTCAGCTGTCAAGCACTGCCCGTTCCAGGCTCGGCAACGGATCAAGAGGATGCCAAACCGGCCAGCCCGCAGCCCACCAGCTGCCAGCTCAACGGCAAGTGGCTAAGCGCCGCCACCCTGCTCTGCGTCGAACAGCTCTTCTTTGCCGTGGCCGTGCTGATCGCCCTGCTGGCTCCCCTTTGGCGCTACACACCGCCACTGCCCCCTCCCAGAGTCATCTCGCCGCCCGAGCGGCGTCTGCACCTCACCCTCTGCGTCTGGCGGGAATGAGTTCGGCAGCGTTCTTCCGTTAGCTGTCACTCAATTATTGCGAGACCAAAAAGATGTCGAATCTCTTCAAGGCGGCCCTGCTACTGGGCGGTCTGCTGTGGCAATCCATGGGATTGGCCAGCGACACGGGCTGGCTCACCAGCCCACAGAATGATCACGCCCGGGTACGGCTGCAGGCCGACCGCAGCACGGCAGATCAGACCCGCATCCTGCTCGATGTCGAGCTGGAGTCGGGCTGGAAGACCTACTGGCACAGTCCGGGAGAAGGGGGCATTGCTCCCCAGATCCTGTGGGACGAACCGGTCGGTGACTTTCAGTGGCGCTGGCCGGTGCCACGCCACTTCGAGGTAGCCGGGCTCAGCACCCAGGGTTATCAGGGGGATGTGACCTTCCCCCTCAGCCTCAACTATCCCGCAGGGCAACCGCTCAAGGGAACTCTACGCCTCTCCACCTGCAGCAATGTCTGCATCCTGACCGACTTTCCCTTCACCCTGGCGGTGGATGGGCGAGCGCCAGCCGGTTTCGACTTCGGCTGGGCCAAGGCCATCAGCAACCTGCCCCAGCCGCTGCCTGCTGAGACCCGGATCGAGCTCGGTTATCAGCACAACCAACTGCAACTGCGCGCCGAGCGGGCAGAGGGCTGGCAATCACCAGCGCTCTTTATCGACGCTCTGGAGGGGGCCGAGTTTGGCAAACCGGCGCTTGAGGTCGAGGGCAACACCCTGATCGCCCGGGTGCCGGTGAGCGATGGCTGGCAGGGGGATGCGCCGGATCTGCGCGGCCAATCCCTCGGCCTGCTGCTCACCAGCGGCGAACAGGCGTGGCAGGGCAAGGGGACGATCGGCGCGCCACTTGCACTGCCCAACCAGAGCCATTCGCTGTTCTGGCTGCTGGGAGCAGCGCTGCTCGGCGGCCTGATCCTCAACCTGATGCCCTGCGTGCTGCCGGTGCTGGCGCTCAAGCTGGGAACTGTGTTGCAACATCAGAAGCGTGAACAGGGAGCGGTGCGCAAGCAGTTCCTCGCCGCCAGCGCCGGGATCATCGCCTCCTTCTGGGTGCTAGCGGCCATGAACAGCCTGCTACGCGCCACGCAAGGGGCCGTTGGCTGGGGCATCCAGTTCCAGAGCGCCGGTTTTATCGGCTTGATGGTGCTGGTCACCATGCTGTTTTGCGCCAACCTGTTGGGGCTGTTCGAGATCCGCCTGCCCAGCGCCCTCAGCACCCGCCTCGCCACCAGCGGCGGCAACGGCCTCGGCGGTCACTTCCTGCAGGGGAGCTTCGCCACTCTGCTGGCTACCCCCTGCTCGGCTCCCTTCCTCGGTACCGCGGTGGCCTTTGCGCTGGCGGCGCCACTTGGCCAGCTCTGGCTGATCTTCACGGCATTGGGAATTGGCATGAGCCTGCCCTGGCTGCTGGTGGCGGCCCTGCCACGGCTCGCCCTCTGGCTGCCGAAACCGGGGCGCTGGATGAACCATCTGCGCATCCTGCTCGGCCTGATGATGCTGGGCTCCAGCCTCTGGCTCACCAGCCTGCTCGACAATCATCTCGGCACTTATGCCACCGGCTGGCTGATAGTTGCCATGCTGCTGGCGCTGCTGAGTGGCATCATCTGGCGTTACGGCATGCGCGGCTTCACGCTGGCGATCGCCCTCGCCGCACTGATTGGCAGCCCCCTGCTGCTGAGTGGCGCCTTTAGCGCGCAGGGCTCGGCCAGTGTTGACAAGGTGGTCTGGCAGCCGCTCTCCGAACGCGCCATCACAGATGCGCTGGCCCAGAACAAGCGGGTCTTTATCGATGTCACCGCCGACTGGTGCGTCACCTGCAAGGCCAACAAATACAACGTGTTGCTGCGCGATGAGGTACAACAGGCCCTCTCTGCCCCCGATGTGGTGGCCCTGCGCGGCGACTGGAGCAAACCGAGCGACGCCATCGCCGCCTTCCTGCGTAAGCGGGGCGCGGCGGCCGTCCCCTTCAACCAGATTTACGGCCCGGAGTTGCCGCAAGGGGTCACGCTGTCACCCCTGCTCGATAAGGACGATCTGCTGACCACATTGCACAAGGCTGGCCTGCTTCAGGCTGGCACCACCCGATTTTAAGGAGCAACCATGAAACCGACTCTTAGCGCCCTGACCCTGCTGGCCTCCCTTTCCGCAACCCTGCTGGCTCCGGCCCTGCACGCAGCCCCCTTCACCCCGGAGCAGGAGGCGCGCATCAAGGAGCTGATCCGCGAGACCCTGATCGCCAACCCCAAGATCCTCGACGAGGCCGCCGAATCCTGGGAGAAACAGAACGCGGCAGCCCAGGAGGCGCAGCTTGGCAACTTCATCAAGGGCAACAAGGATGTGCTGTTCAACAGCGCCACCAGCCCGCGCCTCGGCGCCAAGAACCCCAAGCTGACGCTGGTACTGTTCACCGACTACAACTGCCCCTACTGCAAGCAGTTCGATCCCCAGCTGACCAAGCTGCTCAAGGCCTATCCGGACGATCTGGGGCTGGTGATCAAGCTGCTGCCGTTCAAGGGGCAGACCTCCGCCAAGGCGGCCCAATACAGCCTGACTCTGTGGCAACAGGATCCCGCCCGCTTCCTCACCCTGCACGACAAGCTGATGAGCAAGCAGGGGATGCTGACCGAGGCGGACATCAACAAGGCGCTGGCCGCCACCGGCAATACCGCGCTCAAACCGGCCGCCAAGGCGACCGAGGAGCTGCGCAACAGCCTGCGCATCGGCACCATTCTGGGGGTACAGGGCACACCGGCGACGCTTATCGGCAACCAGCTGGTGCCGGGCGCCATCCCCTATGAGGAGCTGGAGCAGCTGGTGCAGGCCGAACTGGCCAAGCAGGGGTAAAGGATGACTACCAACCCTCAACCCCGCTGGCGACGCTGGGGAAAGGAGGCGCTCTGGCTGCTGCTGATGGCGCTGGTCATCTCGACCCTGCTGGATCTGTGGCGCAGCCCGACCCTGCCAGAGGGGGCGATGAGCGCCCCCGTCACCCTGCAGGATGGCAGCAGCACGGATCTCGCCACCCTTAGCCGCGGCAAGCCGCTGCTGGTCTACTACTGGGCCAGCTGGTGCGGTGTCTGCCGTTTCACCACCCCGGCGGTACAGCAGCTCTGGCAAGAGGGGGAACACGTGCTGACGGTGGCGCTGCGCTCCGGCAATTCGGAGCAGTTAGCCAAGGGGATGAGCAAGAAAAGGCTCACCTTCCCGACCCACAACGACGAGTCGGGAGCGCTGGCCGCCAAGTGGCAGGTAGGGGTCACACCCACTTTCCTCGTCATCAAGGATGGGACGCTTGTGAGCAGCACCACCGGCTGGAGCTCGAAGTGGGGCTTGCAGCTGCGGCTCTGGTGGGCGTCGCTCTAGCCACGCAACTTCGTTGCCTGCAACAGGGCCATCCCACCGGATGGCCCTTTTTTATGCCGACATCAGGCGGTGAGCTGCATCCCGCGTACCTGCTCCAGCAGGGCGGTCACCGCCATCGAGCGCAACGCATCGGGGGCGTAGCAGAGCCCCACCCGCCGCTTGAAGGAAGAGGCCGCCAGCTCGGCGACTGTACAGCCGGACGGACAAAGCGAACGGGGAAGCCAGGCGATCCCCGCCCCGGCAGCCACCATAGTCGCCGCCAGTCGCAGCGACCCCGCCCGCCGTGGATAGAGCGGCGCCTGATTACCGAGGATGGCGATCAGCCGCAGGTGGGAATCGTGGCGCGAGCAAGTGACCCAGGGCTCATCCGCCAGCTCAGCCGGCGTTAGCGCCCCCTTGCCCGCTAGCGGATGATCCGGCGGCAGCACCAGCACAAACTCCTCCTCCAGCAGAGGGATAAAGAGCTCGTCGCCACAGCGCAGGGATTCACAGCCCAGCCGCACATCGCCACAACAGCCCTCCTCCAGAGTCAGCAGGATCTCCTCGTGGGCGAGCGCCCCTTGCACCAGCGCCCCCACCACGCCATCACCCAGATCCGCCTCAATTCCCACCGTCAGCTCGAGGCAGGGGGAGGTTTCACGAAACTCGCGGGCGAGGGAGTCGGTATCGGCGATCAGCCGCTTGGCGCGGGGATAGAGCCGGTGCGCCGCTTCGGTCCCCTCCACCCCGCGCGCCTGCCGCACAAACAGGGTCACCCCCAGCTCATCCTCCAGCGTTTTGATGGTGGTGGAGAGGGTGGGCTGGGTAATGAAGAGGCGGGTGGCCGCCGCCGTGATGTTGCGCTCCTCGAATACAGCCACAAACGCACGCAGGGTTCGCACATCCATAGAATTCACCTATACCAGACAGTCATAAAAGCCATTTTTCACGGCGACACGGGGCAAATATAGTGGCTTACCTGCCACAAGGCATCCCAATTTCCTATATCAGCGTCTATCAACACAGCCAGGAGCCATCATGCGCCATCTCTCTGTCATCGGCCTCGGGGCAATGGGCTCCGCCCTCGCCACCACATTGCTCAAGGCGGGCCATCCGGTCACCGTCTGGAATCGCAGCGCCGCCAAGGCGGCCCCGCTGCAAGCGCTGGGTGCAACACTCGCCCCCTCGGTTGGTGCAGCCATCGCCGCAAGCGATATCACCCTTGTCTGCGTCGATAACTACGCCGTCAGCCAGCAGTTGCTGGACGAAGCGCGCGATGCGGTGGCGGGCAAGCTGCTGGTGCAGCTCTCCACCGGCAGTCCGCAGGGGGCCCGAGCGCTGGAGAGCTGGAGCCACGCCCGCGGCGCCCGTTATCTCGATGGCGCCATCCTCTGCTTCCCGGATCAGATCGGCACCACTGATGCCAGCATCATCTGCTCGGGGGCCAGCGTCGCCTTTAGCGAGGCCGAGCCGGTGCTGCGCCTGCTCGCCCCTACCCTCGACCATGTGGCCGAGGCGGTGGGAGCCGCCGCGGCGCAAGATTGTGCCGTTGCCGCCTACTTTGCCGGTGGTCTGCTCGGTGCCCTGCACGGCGCGCTGATCTGCGAGGCGGAAGGGCTGCCGGTAGCCAAGGTGTGCGCCCAGTTCAGCGAGCTCTCGCCCATTCTCGGTGGCGATGTGGCCCATCTGGGCAAGACGCTGGCGAGCGGCGATTTCGATCACCCCTACGCCAGCCTGAAAACCTGGAGCGCCGCCATCAGCCGCCTCGCCGGTCATGCCACCGATGCCGGGATCGACAGCCGCTTCCCGCGTTTTGCCGCCGATCTGTTTGAGGAAGGGGTGGCGCAAGGGTTTGGTCAGCAGGAGGTGTCGGCCCTCATCAAGGTGCTGCGGGCACGCAATGGAGCGGCACAATGAACGAGTTGACCAACCACACCCCAATTGCACTGGTCACCGGCGCCGCTGGCGGGATTGGCCGCCAGCTCTGCATCGGGCTGGCCGAGGCGGGTTATCGGGTGATCGCCACCGATCTGGCTCCTCACGCTTTCGACCATCCCGAGATCCACTTTCACCCCCTCGATCTGCGGGACGAGCAGGCCATCGTGCAGCTCTTTGCCGAGGTACGCGCGCAGCACGGCGGCATCCATCTGCTGATCAACAACGGCGCCATCAGCAAGTTCCACACCCGCTTCGAGGAGCTGAGCGCAGCCCAGTTCGATCAGGTGATGACGGTCAATGTGCGCGGCGCCATGCTCTGCGCCCGCGCCTTTGTGCAGGCCAACCGCGATCTGCCGTATGGCCGCATCATCAATATCGCCTCCACCCGCTGGCAGCAGAACGAGCCGGGTTGGGATGCCTATGGCGCCTCCAAGGGGGCGCTGGTCGCCCTCACCCAGTCCCTCGCCAACTCGCTGGCCGACTACCCCGTCACAGTCAATGCCATCAGTCCGGGCTGGATCCAGGCGGAGGATTACCACACCCTGACCGAGGCAGATCATCGCCAGCACCCGAGCGGCCGGGTCGGGCGCCCCGACGACATCACCCGCGCCTGCCTCTTTCTGGCGGATCCTCGCAACGACTTTATCAACGGTGCCAATCTGGTGGTCGATGGCGGGATGAGCAAGAAGATGATCTACCACACCTCCGCCTCCTTCTGGGAGGAGTAACCCCTGCGGCGGCAGCCTCGCCCCGGCCTGCCGCCCGCCCCTTTCCTGCCCGTTTTTTCATCGCTTTTGCCCCGCCGCCCTTGCACTGGCCAGACCGACTGGCAACAATAGACGCTCAACTGACCCCTCTTCATCTCGCCCGTTAATTGATCGCCCAACTCATCGCGTTGGCGGGCTGTTTCCGTTAAAATGACGGGTTTTTGCCGTGCCTGGTTTGCCAATCCCCACCATCAGGCACTCGCAGCGTGAATCCTATGATGCCAGTGATGCAGGATCTGCCATGAACAACTACTTTCGGGTGCTGGGCGTCAAGTCCAACGCCAGCGAAAACGACATCAAGAAAGCCTATCGTCGGCTGTCGAACCAGTACCACCCCGACAAGCTGCACGGGGCCAGTGAAGAAGAGAAAGAGCAGGCAGCCATCAAGCTGCACCAGGTAAAGCAGGCCTATGAAGTGCTATCCGATCCGAAACAGCGGGCCGCCTTTATCAAGGATTTCAACAACGTCATCGTGACCGACCCCGCCTCCGCCATGCAGGAGATGTGGGATCAGTTCTACCCCTGAAACAGCAGGCAGAAAGAGCAACTATGCAAAAGAGATGGGACCAGGCGCGGCTCAAGTCGCTGCAAAGCGATGCCAGCGAAAACATCGAATCCTACCGGGATCAGGACGACCCCAAGGGGCTGGAACAGTTCACCGACCAGATGAAGAGCCTGCTGCTGGCCGATATGAGCATGCTGGAGTTTATGCCCGAGTATCTGCCGCTGGCCCTCTATGGCCGGGTGCAGTTCCCGGCCAAGGCCAAGTCGCAGTGGAACAAGTGGCTCACCAGCGGCGAGCAGCCAAGCTGGGACGAGTTCAAGGTGAGCGTCGGCTTCAACAACGCCGCCCTGCCGCTGGTCAAGGCGGTGCGGGCACAGAGCGAAGATCAGCTGATGGAAGCCTGCGCCGTGCTGTTCCTGCTCGACAACCCGCTACCGCGCGGTAGCCACCGCAGCGATGACGACTATGAGCTGCGCGACGAAGAAGATGAAGACGGGGAAGATGCCGACGCCGACTACCACGGCGGCAGTGACCGCTATGGTGATGACGACGGCGATCAGGATATGTACGACGAAGTCCGTTTCTAATTGGGGCAAGGCATGAGCAACAGTCTGATAGAAATTACCGCCATCGAGATCAAAGAGCTGGCCGTTATCGAGCCGAAGCAGGCCAGCGAGAAGTTCGAGCTGATCGCCAAGACCATGTCTGACGACCAGCTGGCAGAAGTGATTGAAAACATTGATATCGTTACCCTGACTCAGATTAACGGCCAGCACGATATCTCCTTCCCCTCCATCATCTCCGAGCTGATGACCCCGGAGCGGATCCGCGACATCGTCTGCCAGCAGCCGCTCTACTGGGAAGAGGCGATCAAGAACAACGCCGACGAGCTGCAACAGCACACCTTCGACTTCCTCAACTACCTGATCCGCACCCAGGATAGCGAAGCCAAGCAGCGCGAGATCCTCGAGTGCGTGGCCGAAGATCCGGCAGGTCTCTTCTACCTCGCCATCCCCTTTATCGAGTTCTATCGCGGCGATCGCTATGAAGAGGACGAAGGCTATCGCGACGTGCTGCACGCAGAAGAGGAAGATCTCGAAGAGTCCCTGCGCTACAGCGAGCGGCAGCAGAGCGAGGATGTCCACGACTACGCGCTGGATGACCCGCGCAGCCTGTTGATGCTCATTCGCGAGCTGGCCCCCGAGGTGGAGAAAGCCATCAAGGCGCTGCTGCGCAACGAGCACTCCAGCTGGGACGGCATCATCAACAAGTTTGCCGCCGAACTGGTGATGCAGGCCAAAGAGAAGAACAAGGTCGAGGAAGACGAGTACGGCGACGTCGACGACATGTTCAGCTTTCTGGATTAAGGAGCCCATTCATGCAGTTAGTCATTCGCGATGCCAACCAGGGCCCCTTTCTGACCCAGGTGCTGCGCTTTGGCCGCGACAACGAACTCTTGAGTCAGCAACAGCTGGCCGCCATCAAGGGCAAGGCGGTGCTGATGAGCCTCAAATTCGCCGACAAGTACTACAACAAGTACAAGATGCACCTGCTGGAGCAGGCCGCCCACGACGTCATCGGCGTAGTGAGCCTCGGCCTGCAGGAGCTCTCGGCGCGGGATCCGGCCAAGGCGCTGGCGCTGCTGCAGGCGCCGGAAGGCCCCATCAAGCCGTTCCAGAAGGGCTGGTCAATGCTCATTACCGTCAGCCCCAAGCAGGCTGGCAACAGCCTCTACGGTGACGTGGATGCCCGCCTGCTGGACAAGATCTCGAGCCCGCCCGATGTGGAGGAGTGGCAAGGGTGGCAGGAGTACGAGAAGGCGCTGACCGAGCACAACAAGAGCCGCCTGATGGAACTCATCGACCAGCACTTCTTCGCCTGCGAGAGCGACCACCCCACCATGGAGGACAAGCTGGCCGAAGCGCTGCTCTACCGCATCCTCTGCGGCAAGGGCAGTGGCGCCGCCCCGCTCAAGGTGAAGCAGGATCTCAAGCGCAAACTGGCGCGGGAGATTGAGCTCGACGAGAACTGGTACGACACCGACTACCTCGCCGCCCAGCTCGCCCTGATGCTGAGCGCGCTACCCGCCGATATGGCCGCCGCCCTGCGCCAGGAGCTGAGCCCGGGCTTTGTGCCGAACCTGCTCCACACCCTCGGCTTTGTGCGCCAGTACCAGCTGCTGCAAAAAGAGAACGCCTCGCCGGAGAAGCTCGACAACATCGAGATGCGCGCCGGTCTCAAGCACCCGCTGCTCGGCTGGCCGCTCTACCACGACTTCTAAGGCCGCTTTCGCCGCCCATCAGTCGCACCACAACGCCCGGCCCGCCGGGCGTTGTTCTATCCTCCCCTCTCGACAGCAGTGAGGTAACACGCGAAAGTCACCCCGGGGCTGCCCCTTCTCTTCCCGATATTTATTCACTCAATGCCCAGGAATGAATAAACAACCTGCAATACAACAACTTGGCGCCAGCTGCGTTTCGGGACAAAAAAGCGGGACGCAGATCCCGCCACAGCGCCATAATCGGCACCAAATAGCCGACTGGATCACATCAACCGTGCCGCAACCGCGTGGTAAGCCGAGCTAAAACCACGACTCAATCACGCATAAAAAGGCGGAATAGATCAATAAAAAGCAATTAATCGCGCCGGATTAAATTTCAGGTATGGCTATTTGCACCGCTTGGCCGCTAAATGACAGACCGGCCTTCAGACCAGCATGGAAGCGCACAAGGCTAGCCGGCAGCAGACCGGTACGCTCTCAGGACGAGTTATGACTTTCTTCTCTCACAGGAGACAGACCGTGAGCGCTTCGAATCAACACCCCACCATTCCCCCCGGCTCCGGGGCGCTGTTCTTTATCCAGACCTTCTCGACCCTGGGGTTTGCCGTGCTCTACTCCACGCTGGTGCTCTACGCCACCAAGCGGCTCGGCTTTAGCGAATCCCAGGCCAACGCCATGATGGGGGTCTTCGGGGCCTTCAACTATGGCCTGCACCTGTTTGGCGGTTATCTCGGCGGGCGCTACCTCAGCAACCGCAACCTGTTCGTGATGGGGATGGTGCTGCAGGTGATCGGCTGCTACTTCATCGCCGAGATGGGGATCACCGGCCTCTACTGGGGGCTCGCCATGTTCCTTACCGGCAGCGGCCTCAACGTCACCTGCCTCAACATGATGCTGACCCAGCGCTTCGCCCCGGATGATCACCGCCGCGAGAGCGCCTTCCTGTGGAACTACGCCGGGATGAATCTGGGCTTCTTTATCGGCTTCACGGTGGCGGGATACTTCCAGCTCACCGAGGATTACCGCACCCTGTTCCTGTTTGCGACGCTGGGCAACATCATTGCCATCATCGCCACCTTCGCCTGCTGGCCGATTCTGGCGGATATCAGCACCCCGCTGCGCCATGTCAAAGGGAGCGGCTTCTACCGCCGCATGCTGGCGGGTATCGCCATTCTGGCCATGCTGGTGCCGGCGCTGCGCCTGCTGCTGACCCACGCCAGCTTCAGCGGCAGCTTCGTGCTGATCCTGGGGGCCGTGGTGCTGGTGCTGCTCTGCGTGATGACCGCCCGTCACCCAGACGCCGCCGAGCGCAGCCGCATGGTGGCCTACCTGATCCTCGCCCTCGGCTCCCTCATCTTCTGGTCGCTCTACCAGCTGGCGCCCATGGGGTTGATGCTCTTCTCCGAACACAACATCAACCTCAACGTGTTCGGGCTGCGGGTAGCGCCCCAGTGGATCCAGAACATCAACACCCTCGTCATCGTCATCGGTGGCCCCCTGATGGCGCTGCTGTTCAAACGACTGCGTGAACAGGGGTGGAATATCGACATCCCCTCCCAGTTTGCCGCCTCCCTGTTCTGCATGGGGCTCGGTATGCTGGTGCTGCCGCTCGGCATCCATCTGGCGGGGGCCGACGGGCTGGTCGCCTTCAAGTGGATCGCCATCAGCTATGTGCTGCAGAGCTTTGGCGAGCTGCTCATCTCCCCCATCGGTTACGCCATGATTGGCAAGCTGGCCCCCGCCAGCCTGCAAGGCTTGATGATGGGCTGCTGGATGATGGTAACCGGCGTCGCCTCTGTGCTGGCGGGCTATGTCTCCGGCGCCATGCCGCAGAATATCGGCAGCACCCCGGTCGCCACCAACCCGGGCTACAGCTCGGTATTCAACATGCTGGGCTGGGGCTCGCTGGCGGGCGGCGTGGTGTTGCTGCTGCTGGTGCCCCGCCTGCGCCAGCTGATCGCCTCCAAGATCACCCCACCACCGGCGGCGACAGCCATTCCTGTCTAATTGGATTCGGGCCAGCCTTTTCAGTGACCCCTGCCAGCGCGAACGGTTGAATCAGCAACGAGGCTGATAATGCGAAGGGCCCCGCCATCATGGATGGCGGGGCCCTTCTTGTTTGGTGGGATGGATGACCCGCGTCTGGCTGGCGAGCCCCCGTTTAGGCTTCGTCAATCAAGCCTATTTCCCTACAGGTCTCGTTTCTCAAACATCCGACTTGGGGTTCCCAAACGCAGCAGCTTGAGCAATCGATATAGAAAAAGTGGCTGAATAATCGTCAACACTATGGTTAGCCAAGCCAATAGAGTTATGTTGCCAAGGTGACCATCGACATTTGTTAAAATCATCGAAGAGACGACGGCAGCCGAGCCACTAAATATATGTTGAAAAACATTTTGTAATGACATGAATCCCGCCCTTTCCCAAGGCGCTGCCACTTGACTATTAACAGCAACAACGGTGATCGTTCGGGTCGATGTAACCACCATGAATAACGTGAAAATCACTATGGTCGGCAACCAAGGCTCATGCAAAAAACCATCCCAAACAACCGCTATCGTCAATGCCCCCATCAATATCGTCACTTTCATTGCGCCAAAACGGTCAATAAACAATCCGCCAAGCTGCATTGAAAACAGGCTAAATATACCACCCATGACATAGTAATAACTCATATCAACACGAGGGACATCAAGGTTAAATTGAAAATAAGCAGCTATGTTGGGAACAATAAGGAAGGTGCTGAAAATTGCCAACCCAATTGCCATAAACGCATTCAACACCACAGGTCGCTTCAACATTTCAATGGATGAAAAAGCCTTCTGATTCAATCCCAAGTGGGCCGTCATTCCAGGCAGCCTTGTATATACCGCCACGCAAACTCCCAATCCCAAGCCACCGACAACATAGAAAGGTGCATTCCATCCTTTCAACATTGCCAGCTCCAATCCCAACGGCACACCGGCTATCGCTGACAAAGAAAATGCCCCCATCACGATGGCCATCGCTCGACCACGTTGATCTATTGGTGTGGCATCCACAACGATCGCCAGAGCAATGGATGTTGCAGGGCCAGCAAACACACCGGCCAGCAAGCGGGTAAAGAATAAACTTTCCATATTCCATACCAATGCACAGGCCCAAGTGGATAGCGATATTCCCAACAATGTGATCAGTGCGACATGCTTTCTATCAAATCGGTCGAGATATCTGGCACATAACAACGATGATAGTGCGGCGGCCAGTGCATAACCACCACCTAAATATCCTATATTGGTTGGACTTATATTTAGTGCGCGAGATAAATCAGGCCCAAGCGGCATAATCATCATGAAATCAAGCGCACTGACCAATTGAATCAATGCCGCCAACCAGACAACGTTAAAATCCATAACCGGACAATTACTGTGAGTTTTTTCACCCATATTATTTTCATCTAGCATAATAATGTTTACTCTCAATCTTTAGAGATAGAAAGTATACCCACTATCACATTTTAATTTTATTCGTTAAAATGGCATGAATTGTTATCAGATTAGGGATAATCAATGCGTACCGGCATGGAATTGAATGCGCTGAAAATTTTCATTGCAGTGGTTGAAAACAGCAGTTTTGTCGGGGCATCTAAAACCCTTCAAATCCCCACCTCAAATGTGAGCCGCAGTATTTCTCAATTGGAAGAAGCCTTGAACCTTCAACTGATTGAGCGCTCAACCCGCCATATGAAGCTCACACAGTCAGGGCAACTGCTCTATACCCGAGTAAAACCACTGCTGGAATCACTGGAGCAAACCGAGGCTGAATTGACATCACAGCAGATTCAGCTGAAAGGGCCATTACGCATCTGCATCCCCAATGAGGCTGGGCCAAAACTGCTCGGTACAGCCATTGCCGACTTTGCCTGCCAGCATCCTGAAATAACGATCAGCTGCATTACCAATCTCTCTGGACTTGAATCATTAAGAGAGGATTTGGACATGGCAATCATCATTCACAGAGGCAAGATGGATGACTGCGATTACATAGCCAGCCATTTGACCACCATTCCCTGTACTGTTGTTGGCTCCCCGTCATTGATCCAGAAGTGGGGACTTCCCAACCACACATCACAACTCAAAACTCTCCCCTGCATAACAACGGTGAGCGCACTAAAAGGGATGCCTTGGCAATTTACTCGCACGAGCAGTGAATTTTCCACCATCCAGGTGAATGAACACTACCGGGTCAATAGTGGTGAACTGGCGTTAAAAGCAGCCATAGCTGGTGTAGGGTTTGCCATTCTTGCCAAGGTATCTTGCCAAGAGTTTATTGATGATGGCAGCTTGGTTGATATTGAACTTGAGCTACCCGCCGCCCCATTGCAGTTGTTTGCTGTTTATGCAAATCGCCAATATCTTCCTGCTAAAACGCGCGTATTCATTGACTTTATACGGCAAAACATCATGGGTTATCAGTAAAGTAACTATAACCGCTAAAGTCTAAATATATGACTCTAAGCCATAGCAATATCACTAGGTTTAACCTCTAGCTTTTATCATTCGAGAACTTCTGATAACGCTTCGCGAATCAAACTTACAATCCTACCCGATATTATAATAACGGAATGTATTATTAGCTTGTGACTAAACAATCTAGCTACGATTTTTTCTAAAAATTAATATTGCTAATTTTAACATTAGCGAAATGCTGTGACATCCATCACAACAAGCAATCAGTTTGTTTTATAACCTGCCAATTCAATATCGTCGGGCTGCATTACCACAGCTCATACAAACTAGCTATAGACAGTGCAACTAGGAGCATACATGAACAGAACACCTGTTAGATCATCAAATCTTAGATCGGTTGGTTACGATGCAACCTCGCAAATACTGGAAGTCGAATTCCATAACAGCGGCATCTATCAGTATTCCCGAGTACCTGAATCCGTCTATTCTGGTCTAATGAATGCATCATCTCACGGGGGATATTTTGATGCTCATGTCAAAAAAGGTGGCTACCCGTATAAGAAAGTTGGTTAACTATCGTAGGTGAGGCATTCTATCCAGTTGCAATAGTGCAACAAATATATACATATCACCCCAATTAAAAATGGGAGCGAATAATTCGCTCCCATCTTGTATAGATCCGTTGACTACCCTTCCTGATTTTCCCCGGCTACCGGCTCGGCGCCGGCGGCGGGTTCAATCTCGATGCGATCGACCCGCTGCAAACCGCGGGGCAGCTTGGCGCCGCGGCGGCCGCGCTCGCCACGGTAGTAGTCGAGATCGGACGGTTTGAGGGTCAGCTTGCGCTTGCCGGCAAACAGGGTGACCGACTGGCCCTGCGGGATCACGGCGGCCATCACCACAAACTCCTCCCGCGCCTTGACGCGAGCAGAGGGGATGCTGATGAGCTTGTTGCCCTTGCCCTTGCCGAGCACCGGCAGGGTGTTCATCGGAAACAGCAGCATGCGCCCCTCGTTGGAGATAGCCATGCAGAGATCGGTCTCCGGTGAGCCAATCTTCTGGGGTGCCATCACCAGCCCCCCTTCCGGCACGGTGAGCAGCGCCTTGCCGTTCTTGTTCTTGCCGATGAGATCGTCATAGGTGCAGACAAAGCCGTAACCGGCGTCGCTTGCGATCAGATACGGCTCGCCTTCATTGCCCATCACCAGATGACGCACCTCTTCACCGGCACCCAGCGCAAAGCGGCCGGTGAGCGGTTCGCCCTGACTGCGGGCGGAGGGCAGGGTGTGCGCCTCCAGCGAGTAGGTGCGGCCAAAGCTCGACAGGAACACCGCCTGCTGGTTGCTGCGGCCAAAGGCGTGGGTGAGGTAGTTGTCCCCCGCCTTGTAGGAGAGCCCCTCGACATCCACGTCGTGGCCCTTGGCAGCGCGCACCCACCCCTTGTCGGAGAGGATGACGGTGACCGGCTCGCTCGGCACCAGCTCTTTCTCGGTCAGCGCCACGGCGGTAGCCCGCTCCACCAGCGGGGTGCGGCGATCGTCGCCGTACTTCTCGGCATCGGCCAGCAGCTCTTTCTTGAGCAGGGTGTTGAGGCGACGCTCGGACCCCAGGATCAGCTCCAGCTTGTCGCGCTCTTCGGCCAGTTCGTTCTGTTCGGCGCGCAGCTTGAACTCTTCGAGCTTGGCCAGGTGGCGCAGTTTCAGCTCGAGGATCGCTTCGGCCTGGGTCTCGGTAATGTTGAAGCGCTCCACCATCACCTTGCCCGGCTCATCCTCGGTACGGATGATCTCGATCACCTCGTCGATGTTGAGATAGGCGATCAGCAAGCCTTCGAGGATGTGCAGGCGAGCCAGCACCTTGTCGAGGCGGAACTGCAGACGGCGACGCACGGTCTCGCGACGGAACTGGATCCACTCGCTGAGGATGGTCTTGAGGCACTTCACCTGCGGCCGGTTGTCGAGGCCGAGGATGTTGAGGTTGACCCGGTAGTTCTTCTCCAGATCCGTGGTGGCGAACAGGTGGGCCATCAGCCCCTCCACATCCACCCGATTGGAGCGCGGCACGATCACCAGACGGGTCGGGTTCTCGTGGTCCGATTCATCGCGCAGGTCGGTGACCATCGGCAGCTTTTTCGCCACCATCTGGGCGGCGATCTGCTCCATGATCTTGGCGCCGGAGGCCTGATGGGGCAGCGCGGTGATGACGATGTCGCCATCCTCCTCGCTCCAGACCGCCCGCTGCTTGATGGAGCCCTTGCCGGTCTCGTAGATTTTGCGGATGTCATCGCGCGGGGTGATGATCTCGGCGTTGGTCGGGTAGTCCGGCCCCTGAATGTGCTGCATCAACACATCGAGCCCCGCATTGGGGTTGTCGAGCAGCTCGGCACAGGCGTAGGCCACTTCCCGCGCGTTGTGGGGCGGGATGTCGGTCGCCATGCCCACCGCGATACCGGTCACCCCGTTGAGCAGGATGTGCGGCAGACGGGCGGGCAGCACCACCGGCTCCTTCATGGTGCCGTCGAAGTTCGGCGTCCACTCCACCGTGCCTTGGCCCAGCTCGGAGAGCAGCAGCTCGGAGAAGCGCGACAAGCGCGCTTCGGTATATCGCATGGCCGCGAAGGATTTGGGATCGTCCGGCGCACCCCAGTTACCCTGACCGTCCACCAGCGGGTAGCGGTAGGAGAAGGGCTGGGCCATCAGCACCATGGCTTCATAACAGGCGCTGTCGCCGTGCGGATGGTACTTACCCAGCACGTCACCCACGGTACGGGCGGACTTCTTGTGCTTGGACAGTGCCGACAGCCCCAGCTCGCTCATGGCGTAGATGATGCGCCGCTGCACCGGTTTGAGGCCGTCGCCAATATGCGGCAAGGCCCGATCCATGATGACGTACATGGAGTAGTTCAAGTAAGCCTGTTCGGTAAAGGTGCGCATTGGCTGGCGCTCTACCCCGTCCAGACTGAGCTCGATAGCATCACTCATGTGATTTTCTCTTTCGGTTCGGGAGCCGCCACAGGGCGACTCCGGCTAAATGCTTGCTGGCCCAGTGCGGGCCAGCCGACGGCTTAAATGATGGCGAGGTTGCCCTTCTCTTCGAGCCATTCGCGGCGATCGCTCGCCCGCTTCTTGGCCAGCAGCATGTCCATCAGCTGCAGGGTCTCGTCAGCCGCATCCCCTTCACTCTCTCCTGCCGGCTCCATGGTGAGCTGCACCAGACGGCGGGTGTTGGGATCCATGGTGGTTTCCCGCAGCTGTTTCGGGTTCATTTCACCCAGCCCCTTGAATCGGGTCACCATCACCTTGCCCTTCTTCTTCTCGGCTTCGACCCGTTGCAGCACGCCGTTCTTCTCGTCCTCGTCGAGGGCGTAGTAGACCTCTTTACCGATATCGATCCGGTAGAGGGGCGGCATGGCGACATAGACGTGGCCCTTCTCCACCAGCGTGCGGAAGTGCTTCACAAAGAGGGCGCAGAGCAGAGTGGCGATGTGCAGACCGTCCGAGTCCGCATCCGCGAGGATGCACACCTTGCCGTAGCGCAGGCCACTGAGATCCTCGGAGTCGGGATCGAGCCCGATGGCGACCGAGATATCGTGCACTTCCTGTGAGGCGAGCACCTGACCGGCCTCCACCTCCCAGGTGTTCAGGATCTTGCCGCGCAGCGGCATGATGGCCTGAAACTCGCGATCCCGCGCCTGCTTGGCGCTGCCGCCTGCGGAGTCACCCTCCACCAGGAACAGCTCCCCCTGCATGGGGTCGGCGCAGTTACAGTCAGTCAGCTTGCCGGGCAGCGCCGGGCCTTGGGTAATCTTCTTGCGCACCACCGTCTTGGCGGCGCGCATCCGGCGCTGGGCGCTGCTGATACAGATCTCGGCGATCTGCTCCGCCAGCTCGGTGTTGCTGTTCAGATAGAGGCTGAAGGCATCCTTCACCACGCCGGAGACAAACGCAGAGCTCTGGCGGGAGGAGAGGCGCTCCTTGGTCTGACCGGCAAACTGCGGATCCTGCATCTTGATGGAGAGGATGTAGGCGCAGCGATCCCAGATATCTTCCGGGGTCAGCTTGACCCCGCGCGGCAACAGGTTGCGGAACTCGCAGAACTCGCGCATGGCGTCGAGCAGGCCCTGACGCAGACCGTTGACGTGGGTGCCGCCCTGCGCGGTAGGAATGAGGTTCACATAGGATTCGGCGAGGCATTCGCCCCCTTCCGGCAACCAGCAGAGCGCCCAGTCCACCGCCGACTGTTCGGAGCTGAACGAGCCGATAAAGGGCTGCTCCGGCAGGCAGGTGTACTGCTTGACCGCATCGACCAGATAATCCTTGAGGCCATCTTCGTAGCACCACTCCAGCTTGATGCCGGTGTTCTTGTCGAGGAACTTGATGGTGAGACCGGGGCAGAGCACGGCCTTGGCTTTGAGCAGGTGCTCCAGCTTGGTGACCGAGAACTTGGGCGAATCGAAGTAGCTCGCCTGCGGCCAGAAGCGCACCCGGGTGCCGGTGTTGCGACGACCGCAGGTGCCGGTGATGGTCAGCTCCTGCACCTTCTCGCCACGCTCGAAGGCGATGTCGTAGACCTGACCGTCGCGACGCACCGTCACCTCGACCCGATCGGAGAGGGCGTTTACAACCGAAATACCCACCCCGTGCAGACCGCCGGAGAACTGGTAGTTCTTGTTGGAGAATTTGCCGCCCGCGTGCAGCTTGCAGAGGATCAGCTCCACCCCGCTGACCCCCTCTTCCGGGTGGATATCGACCGGCATGCCGCGGCCGTCGTCGATCACTTCGAGGGACTGGTCTTCATGCAGGATCACCTCCAGATTGCGGGCGTGACCTGCCAGCGCTTCATCGACGCTGTTGTCGATGACCTCTTGGCCGAGGTGGTTGGGCCGGGTGGTGTCGGTATACATGCCGGGGCGGCGACGCACCGGCTCAAGGCCATTGAGGACCTCAATGGCATCCGCATTGTATTGAGTAGACATGGAGGGCCTTGCGAATTGACGTTTGGAGGGAATCTTAACTGCTAGGCGGGGGTAGAACAAACTCCCCGCACCGAAAGCTTGATCTGGAGAAGAACAAGCAGGGCGAGACCGCCCTTATTGACTCAAACCTGACTATAACCCGAGGAAACGGATGATCTGGGCGGGGTAGCGCTCGAACGCGACAAAGGCGTGGTTGCCGCCGCACTCCAGCGAGAGGCGGGCAAAGCGGTATTCATCCAGCGCCTTGCGGTAGTCGAGCACCTCATCCCCCTGCTGTTGCAGGATCCAGAGTCGCTCCGGCGCCGTCACCGGTACAGCCAGTGCCCGCAGCTCGTCCATATGTTCAGGCAGCAGTTCGTACTGCTCACCCGTATAGGGATTGGTCTGGGTGCCGAGGTAGTCACAGAGCAGCTCGTGGGGGCGCACCGCCGGATTGATCAGTGCCGCGTGGCAGCCGTACTGCTCGCTGACCCGGGTCGCCATAAAGCCGCCGAGGGAGCTGCCCACGGCGCCGAGCTTGTAGTCACTACCATAACGACGCTGCAGATCAGCAATGGTCTGTTCGATAGCCGCCCAGGCCGCCGCCGGCGTATTGGGCTGAGCCGGAATGATCACCTCGATGTCGGGCCGATTGGCGGCCACCCAGGCAGCCATCTGCTGCGCCTTGGCGGAGCCCGGTGAGGAGTTGAAACCGTGCAGATAAAGGAGAACCGATTTCATGGAATGCGCTCCTCAATAACCGGTGGCGTTGGGGTCGGGCACAAACTGCCCCACCGGCAGGCGCCACACCTCACTGGCCACCCGCCCATCCGGATAGAGGGTGAGATAGCGCCAGCCCGGGCCGGATTCATCCAGCGCGAAGCCGTCGGATAGCGGTTTGAACTGAATGCAGGTGGAGGGGCTGGCAATCAGCCGCACCCCGCGGTGCACCTCGTCAAACTCCTGATGGACGTGACCGAACAGGATGGTCTTCTGCTGTGGATGACGGGCCAGCACGGCGAACAGGTCATCGGCATTCTTGAGATTGTGCTGATCCAGCCAGGCGCAGCCCACCGGTACCGCCTGATGGTGCAGGGTGATAAGGGCGTGGCGATCAGGATATTGACGCAGGGCACGGTCGAGAGCGGCCAGCTGGTGATCGCCAATCATGCCGTGGGGTTTGCCGCGCACCTGGGTGTCGAGCAGGATCACCTGCCAGTGGTCGCCCACCAGCTGTTTGGATTCGCTGATCCCGGCGGCATGGAGATATTCGGTCATCAGCGGGCTGTCATCGTGATTGCCCGGCAGCCAGTAGATGGGGCGGCCAAGGGGCGCCATCATGGAGGCGAAACGCTGATAGGATTCCGGACTGTGATCCTGCGACAGATCGCCGGTCGCCAGAATCACCTCGTAGGGGTGTTCATTGGCCTGCACCTGTTCCAGCACGGCGGCCAGACTCTCTGCGGTGCGCACAGCCAACAGCCGCCCTTCGGCACTCGCGAAGAGGTGGGTGTCGGTAATTTGCAACAGGCGCACACTGCCGTCCTGCGCCTGGGGGAGCTCTGTTTCCAAAATCACGCTTCTTTTTATTTGTTCAACTGGAGATATTGATCGGGCTGGTACCATGTCTGAGACAAAATTTTAGCCATTCGGCCAGAAACAGATTTACCTGCTCCTTTTCGTCCCGCTGGTGCATCTTTTTATTGGGATAATCATAACGTGGTTGCAAACGGGAAATCTGTTGCGCTGCACACACTTCCGCCATCCGCACGTCATGATACAAACGAATCTCTATCTGAGCTTGTAAATATTCGGGCAATTCGGGGTTGTGCTGGCTCAGGATCACCTGATTGGTGAAGCGACTCTCGCCAATGATGGTGAGCTGGAACTGCAGATCGTTGCCGACCCGATAGCGGCGCTCGGCCCCGACTTCCCCATCTGGCGGCAGCAGTTTCATCAATGCCATGTAATTGACCTCGCAGGTACGCTGCAAGGACATCAGATCAGGCACATAGCGCCTGCTCTGTTGCAGGGTCAGCGCCACCTCAGCGATCCGCCAGCCAGCGGGCGCGCAGCTCGCCATGGTTGAGGGCCAACCACTGCAGGGCAATGACCGAGGCCGCATTGTCGATGCGCCCCTCTTTGAGCCAGGCGTAGGCCTGTTCGCGGCTCACCACATGCACCCGGATATCCTCGCCCTCATCAGCCAGACCGTGCAGTCCCTCGGCCTTGCTGGCATCCACCTCGCCCACAAAGACCTCGATCCGCTCGGTGCTGCCGCCCGGGCTCACCAGATAGCTGATGGCATGCTCGCAGCGGGCAACCTCGATACCGGCCTCTTCCACCGCTTCGCGACGCACCACGTCTTCAGCGACCTCGCCTGGGTCTATGATGCCGGCCACCAGCTCCAGCAGCCAGGGGGTCGGACTGGTCTCCATGGCGCCGATACGGAACTGCTCCACCAGCACGATCTGGTCGCGTACTGGATCATAGGGCAGCAGCGCGGCAGCATGGCCCCGCTCGAACAGCTCGCGCACGATGGGCTGATTCCAGCCGCCAGCAAATAACCGATGCTGCAGACGATAGACATTCACCTTGAAGAAGCCGTTATATCCAGCTGATTTTTCAATGATTTTCACATCATCGGCGGCGTAATGCCGATCTTGCGGCAAGGGTTGCTGCGACATCCGGGGCTCCCGTCAGCTTGACTTGTATCAGTTTGACCATAAAATCCGAGGAACATGAATGAACGTTCATTCACTCAGCGTGCCATGGTAATGAGGGGTGGATTTTAGCAGCCACAGACCATTTGGCTAGGCGCGCGGGGAGAAAACTGCCTCCGGTTCTTGACGTTCCCGTCACCGGACCTGAGACTCTTAGCATTAAATTTTGCTTATAGTAGAGTGATTAAGCTGCAATCAAGCTTGGTCGGTGACAATATTTGCCTCTCCAGCAACCAGTTTGGGTTACTACATAAGGTTAAAACGATCTATGAAAAGAACACTTTTGTCAGTCATGGTGTTGCTGGGCGTCAGTGCCGGTGCCCATGCCGAAAACCTGCTCGACATCTACCAGCAAGCCCAGATCAAAGACCCGCAGTTGCTGCAGTCCAAAGCCGTTCGCGACCAGGCCTTCGAGAAGATCAACGAATCCCGCGCCCCTCTGCTACCCCAGATCGATCTGGGTGCCGGGCTCAATTATCTGCAAAACAAGAACGATACCCAGAGCAATACCAACGCCAAGGGTGAAGTGACGCTGTCGCAATCCCTCTATCGTCGCAGTAACTGGGTCAATCTGGATATCAGCGAGAAGCAGGCTACCCAGTCAGATGTTGCCTACAACCTCGAAATCCAGAACCTGATGGTGCGCACCGCCAAAGCCTACTTTGATGTGCTCAAGGCGATGGATACCCTGGAGTTCGTTCGTGCCAACAAGGTTGCGGTAGAGCGTCAGCTGGAGCAAACCCAGCAGCGTTTCGAAGTGGGCCTGACCGCCATCACCGACGTCCATGAAGCGGAAGCCTCTCGCGACCAGGCGCTGGCTGACGAGATCAATGCAGAAAACTCGCTGGACAACAGCTACGAGACCCTGCGCGAGCTGACCGGTATCGATCACCGCAATCTGGACGTGCTGAACACCGATCGTTTCAGCCCGCAGAAGACCGCCTTCGGCTCCGACAAGTGGCTGGAGCTGGCGCTGGACAAGAACCTGCAACTGCACAGTGCCCGCATCAGCAAGGACATTGCCAAGGAGCAGATCGATCTGGCCAAAACCGGCCATGAGCCGACTCTGGATCTGGGTGCCGGACTGCAAACCAGCAATACCGATTACAAGCTGGATAGCATTCCGGGCGGCAATGACAATCAGGCCAATATCGGTCTGACCTTCAAGCTGCCCATCTACAGCGGTGGCGCCACCAGCTCCAAGGTGAAGCAGGCTCAATACAACTACGTAGCGGCCAGCGAACTGCTGGAGAAGAACTTCCGCTCGGTGCAGAGCACAGTGCGCTCCTCCTACAACAACGTGAACGCCAGCATCGGCTCGGTGCGCGCCTACAGCCAGTCTGTGGTTTCCGCCGACAGCGCCCTGAAGGCGACCGAAGCCGGTTACGAAGTGGGTACCCGTACCATCGTCGACGTGCTGGACTCCACTCGCAAGCTGTACGAGGCCAAGCAGAAGCTCTCCGAAGCCCGTTACAACTACATTCTCAATATCCTGAGCCTGAAACAGGCTGCCGGTATTCTGGAAGCGCAGGATCTGGTGGAAGTAAACCAGGGTCTGATGCCTGCCACGGCAAAAGCCAAAGGCTGATAGCCGCTATCGGACATGAAAAAGGCGACCGCAAGGTCGCCTTTTTGTTATCCGTATTTCTGTCGGCTTGCTACGACCGATAATGAGCCCCGCCAGATTGCGGGGCCAGCAGAACGTTAGCCGCGCTCGCGGATCGTCTTGATGATGTCGGTGGTAGAGCAGCCATCCTCGAAGTTGAGAACGCGCACCTCGCCGCCATTGGCGGTCACCTCGGCGTAACCGGCGATATCTTCCGGCTTGTAGTCGCCGCCCTTGACCAACAGGTCGGGCAGGATTTCGGCGATCAGGCGCTGCGGGGTATCTTCACCAAATGGCACAACCCAATCCACTGCGCCCAGCGCAGCCAGCACCGCCATGCGGCGCTCGGTCGGGTTGACCGGACGACCCGGCCCTTTCAGACGGCGAACCGACTCGTCGGTGTTGACCGCCACGATCAGGCGATCCCCCAGCTTGCCGGCGTTGGCCAGATAGGAGACGTGGCCGGCGTGCAGGATGTCGAAGCAACCGTTGGTCATCACCACCTTCTCGCCGCGCAGACGGGCGGCACGAACCGCCACTTTCAGTTGGGCTTCAGACATGACGCCGAAGCCGGTCTCCTGCTCGGTATAGAGGGCGTTGGCCAGCTCGACCGGGCTAACGGTAGAGGTACCCAGCTTGCCGACCACGATACCGGCTGCGGTATTGGCCAGCGCACAGGCTTCGTCCAGGCTCTTGCCTGCCGCCAGTGAGGTAGCCAGAGTGGAGATGACGGTATCACCGGCACCGGTCACATCATAAACCTCGTGGGCCTGAGCCGGCAGATGCAGCTCCGGCTGACCTTCGCGGATCAGGGTCATGCCGTTCTCGGAACGGGTGACCAGCAGGGCATCCAGCTCGAAACGCTTGACCAGATCCAGCCCCTTGGCGACCAGCTCTTCTTCGCTCTTCACCTTGCCCACCACGGCCTCGAACTCGGACATGTTGGGGGTCAGCAAGGTAGCACCGCGATACTTCTCGAAGTCGGTCCCCTTGGGATCGACCAACACAGGAATGCCGGCGGCACGGGCGCGCTGGATCATGCCGGGCACATCGTTGAGAGCACCCTTGCCGTAGTCGGAGAGGATCATCACGTCGCTATTCGGCAGCGCCTGCTCGACCTTGCTCATCAGCAGGGTGGCATCGACGGAGTGGAAGGGCTCTTCAAAGTCCAGACGCAGCAGTTGCTGGTTGCGGGACAGCACCCGCAGCTTGGTGATGGTCGGGAAGTCGGCCAGACGAACGAAATCACAGGCCACCTTGACGCCAGCCATCTGGCCAGCCAGCGCATCGGCCGCTTCATCCTGACCGGTCAGGCCAAGCAGCACGGCATGAGCGCCAAGGGCGGCGGAGTTGAGGGCCACGTTGGCCGCGCCACCGGGACGCTCCTCAATGTGTTCAACCTTGACCACGGGCACCGGCGCCTCGGGGGAGATCCGACCGGTAGGGCCATGCCAGTAACGGTCCAACATGACATCGCCAACGACCAGAACGCGGGCTTTTTCAAAATCGGGCAGGGTGATCTTCATCTGTATCGACTCTCAAAACCTGAAAAATCAGCTGGCGATTTTATCACACTCTTTTATCCGGTGTAGAAAAAGCCGACCGCAGTTGCCGCCGCTGTCACGCTAACCGGACGCAGGCTACCCCTCTGACCAGCACACAGCCATTCGCCCCCGCCCCCCCTTTTCGGCTAGAATCCCCCGATTGTGTTTGCGAACAAGAGATTAGCCATGGCCCACGACAACGCTCCCCGCCTGGAGCCCCGCCTGTTTCATCCCCGTTACTGGGCCAGCTGGTTCGGCCTAGGCCTGCTCTGGCTGCTGACCCTGCTGCCGTGGCGTAGCCAGATGTGGCTGGGCCGTCAGCTCGGTCGTCTCGCCGCCAGGATATTGAAGTCCCGGGTCAAGATTGCCCGTCGCAATCTGGAGCTGGCGATGCCCGAGCTGACCCGGGATGAGCGGGAGAAACTGCTTAAGGCCAACTTCGAGAGCGTGGGCTGCGCCGTGTTCGAGGTGGGGATCGCCTGGTTCTGGCCAGACTGGCGGATGCGCAACCTGATGAAGGTGGAAGGGGAAGAGCACGTCATCGCCGCCATGGAAAAAGGTCAGGGCATGCTGCTGCTCTCCTGCCATTTCCTGACGCTGGAACTCAACGCCCGCTGTTTCGGGCTGGTGCGCCCCGGCGTGGGGGTCTATCGCCCCAACACCAATCCGGTGCTGGAGTATGCCCAGTATCACGGTCGCTGCGCTTCCAACAAATATCTGGTAGACCGGATGGACGTGAAGGGGATGATCAAGGCACTGCGCAACGGTGACGCCCTCTGGTACGCGCCGGATCACGACTACGGCAGCCACGCCAGTGTGTTCGTGCCTTACTTCGCGGTAGAGCAGGCGGCCACCATCACCGGCACAGCCACCTTGGCGCGGGTGAAGAACACCGTCACCCTGCCCTGCTACAACATCCGCACCAGCGAGGGTTACACCCTGCATATCGGGGCGCCGCTCGCCGACTATCCCAGCGGGGATGACATGGTCGATGCCGCCCGCGCCAACCGCGAGATTGAAGCCGCCGTGCGCAAGGCGCCGGAGCAGTACATGTGGCTCCATCGCCGCTTCAAGACCCGCCCCTCCCCCGAGGATGCCGGCTTCTACTAAGCCGCAGCCCCGACAGGGCTCAGATCGCAAAAACCGACAAACCGCCTGCTGGCGGTTTGTTTTTATCTGCTATCAGCCCTGCGCGGCAAGCAAGCGCCCCGAACATCTGCCGCTCGATAACATCCTGCATGTTGGCGCCCATTCCCATCGACCAACAGCAAAAGAGAGCTCATCACCAACCGTAAAAACTGAAAGCGGGTTACAAATTTATTGATTCATTGGTAAGCAATGGAGTGTTTCGATAGATCCATCGTCACCACCCGCTGATGAGTGACTGAGTGATTTGTCCCATTCGAATACAAAAATCGAACTTGTGACGCCAATCACCATTCCACAAGAGGACCACAAAGCAACTTAAGTGATTTAAGTCACAAAAAATGACCATGCAAAACAGAAAAGATCGAAATGTAGCCGAATTACAGCATGGGTATGTGATGAGGATCACTGGTTATGGAGGGGGTATGGCTGGGTATCTGAGAGCTGGATCACAAGATACCCCGTTTTCAGCCTAATTTGATCGCAAGCTGGTAGATTGAAGTTGCTTAGACGACCGGGATGGCGGTTCGGCAAAACCGGCCATCCCGACTACCACTTTTAATCAAACAGGCTTAAAACGGGGTCCCGACATGTTATCACCGGATACCAAAGTCAAGATACAGAATTTTGGACGCTTCCTGTCCAATATGGTCATGCCCAACATAGGCGCCTTTATCGCCTGGGGCTTTATCACCGCCCTCTTCATCCCCACCGGCTGGCTGCCCAATGAAACCTTGGCCAAGCTGGTCGGCCCCATGATCACCTACCTGCTGCCGCTGCTGATTGGCTACACCGGCGGCAAGCTGATGGGCGGTGAGCGCGGCGGCGTGGTTGGTGCCATCACCACCATGGGTGTCATCGTGGGAACCGATATCCCGATGTTTATGGGCGCCATGATGGTCGGCCCGCTCGGTGGCTGGGCCATCAAGCGCTTCGACAAGGCGATGGACGGTCGCGTCAAGAGCGGCTTCGAGATGCTGGTCAACAACTTCTCCGCCGGGCTTATCGGCATGCTGCTGGCGATCCTCGCTTTCTTCGTGATCGGCCCCTTCGTCAAGGTGCTCTCCGGCCTGCTGGCCAGTGGCGTCGGCTTCCTGGTGGAAAACCACATGCTGCCGCTCACCTCCATCTTCGTCGAACCGGCCAAGATCCTGTTCCTCAACAACGCCATCAACCACGGCATCTTCTCGCCGCTGGGGATCCAGCAGGCGACCGAGCACGGCAGCTCCATCTTCTTCCTGATTGAAGCGAACCCGGGCCCGGGCATGGGCGTGCTGCTGGCCTACATGGTGTTCGGTCGTGGTGCGGCCAAGCAGTCCGCTGCAGGTGCCTCCATCATTCACTTCTTCGGCGGCATCCACGAGATCTACTTCCCGTATGTGCTGATGAACCCGCGCCTCATTCTGGCGGTGATCGCCGGTGGCATGACCGGGGTCTTCACCCTGACCCTGTTCAATGCCGGTCTGGTCTCCCCCGCGTCGCCGGGCTCCATCTTCGCCGTGTTGTTGATGACGCCGAAAGCCTCCCTGATCGGGGTCGCCCTCTCCATCATCAGCGCTACTCTGGTCTCTTTCCTGGTCGCCGCCGTGTTCGTCCGCGCCCAGCAGCCGGAAGCCGACGAGGCCGATGCCCTCGGTGAAGCCACTCGCAAGATGAAAGCCATGAAGGGCGGCAAGCCTGAAACCGCAGCGGCCAAGAAGCCGGGCGGCGAACTGATGGCGGTACGCAATATCGTGGTCGCCTGCGATGCGGGCATGGGCTCCAGCGCCATGGGCGCCGGCATGCTGCGCAAGCGGGTACAGGCCGCCGGACTCGATATCAGCGTCACCAACCGCGCCATCGATCAGCTCGACGATCAGGTGGATTGGGTCATTACCCACAAGGATTTGACCGAACGGGCCCGTCGCCATGCGCCGAACGCTCACCATATTTCCCTGACCAACTTCCTCGACAACGGCCTCTATCAGGAGCTGGTACAGAGTCTGAGCCGCGCTGCCAACGATGACGTTGCCAACCCGCAGCTGCTGGTGGCGGCCAACGACGACAGCTACGAGCCGCAAGCGGCCGAAGTCTTTACCCTGAGCCGTCATGACGTGCATCTGGGACTGAAAGCGGACAACAAGGAGGCCGCCATCCTGACCGCAGGCCGACTGCTGGCGGAGCGGGGCTACGTGGCGCCCGACTACGTCAACGCCATGCTGGAGCGGGAACAGCTGGTCTCTACCTACCTCGGCGAATCCATCGCCGTGCCCCACGGCACCATCGCCGCCAAGGAGTTTGTGAAACGTACCGGCATCGTCATCTGCCAGTACCCGGCCGGGGTCGCCTTTGGCGAAGCCGCCGATGAGGTGGCGCGGCTGGTGATCGGTATCGCCGCTCGCAACGACGAACACATGCAGGTAATAACCCGCCTGACCAATGCACTGGATGAACCCGGTCTCATCGACCGGCTGGCCAGCACCACGGATCCCCAGGCCTTCCTGGATCTGCTGGGTGCCGAACAGGCTGCGTAATCATCTTTCATCGTCTTTGGTTCAAGAGGTTAATATCATGAAAACATTGCATTTTGGTGCTGGTAACATCGGTCGCGGCTTTATCGGCAAAGTGCTGGCGGATGCCAGCCACCAGGTCACCTTCGCCGACGTCAACGACACCCTGATCGACCAGCTCAACCACCGTCAGGAGTACAAGGTTCATGTGGTGGGAGCGGATCAGAAGCTGGATGTGGTGCGCAACGTGGCAGCGGTGAGCTCCGCCGGTCACGAGGTGATCGCCCGCATCATCACCGCCGATCTGGTCACCACCGCCGTCGGCCCCAACATTCTGGACAAGATTGCCAGCACCCTGGCCAAGGGGCTGCAGGCCCGCTTCGATGCCGGCAACCTGACGCCGCTCAACGTCATCGCCTGCGAAAACATGGTGCGCGGCACCAGCCACCTCAAGCAGGAGGTACTCAAGTACCTGCCAGTCGCGTATCATGCCACGCTCGAATCCTGTATCGGCTTCGTCGACTCGGCGGTGGATCGCATCGTGCCGCCCGCCGCGGCTGCCAACGATGACCCG
Source organism: Aeromonas sp. R9-2 (assembly GCF_040908025.1). Taxonomy (NCBI): domain Bacteria; kingdom Pseudomonadati; phylum Pseudomonadota; class Gammaproteobacteria; order Aeromonadales; family Aeromonadaceae; genus Aeromonas; species Aeromonas sp. R9-2. The sequence continues at coordinate 57,954 of NZ_JBFOCX010000031.1, read as the reverse complement.
CTGGAAGTGACGGTAGAGAGCTTCAGCGAGTGGATCGTCGACCAGACCCAGTTCAAGGGAGAGCTGCCACAGGTGGCGGGCATGGAGCCCACCGACAATCTGATGGCCTTCGTCGAGCGCAAGCTGTTCACCCTCAACACCGGCCACATCGTCACCGCCTATCTCGGCAAGTTGCGGGGCTACCGCACAGTGCGCGAGGCGATCGAGGATCCGGTGATCCGCAGCAAGGTGCGCCGCGCCATGGAGGAGAGCGGTGCCGTGCTGGTGAAACGCTACGGCTTCGACCCGCGTCTGCACGCCGCCTACATCGAGAAGATCCTGGCCCGCTTCGCCAACCCCTATCTGGTGGACGAGATTGACCGGGTCGGTCGTCAGCCGCTGCGCAAGCTGGCGGCGGGAGATCGACTGGTGAAGCCGCTGCTGGGCACCCTGGAGTACGGCCTGCCCAACGAGCAACTGCAGGAGGGGATCGCCGCTGCGCTCCACTATCGCAATGCCGATGACCCGCAGGCGGTGGAGCTGCAAGCCCTGCTGGCGGAGCTGGGCCCGGCCAAAGCGCTGGCCCGCGTCACCGGACTGGATGAAGAGAGCGAGGTGGTTCGCGCCATCGTCGCCCGTTACGAAACCCTGTAATGACCCTGCTTGCGGCGCATTCAGCCACCACTGATAGCGCGCCAAGCGCTTGAATGGCAAGGGAATGTGCCCCATATGATAAAAACCGGGAGAGAGGCTGACTCTCTCCCTGTCAGCTGGACCCAATGCACCTATGACCACACACCAGGAAGATGAAGTACTGGAACGACTGAACGAGCAGGATGGCCCCCGCGGCTTCTTTCTCGAAGCCGTGACCATCCTGGAAGAGGCGGTCGACTCCCTGATGCGACGCGCGTTCCGTCAGGAGGAGTATGCCGTCAAATACGCCATCGAACCCCTGCTCAACCAGAGCGGCCCCCTCGGCCAGCTGGAGGTGCGCCTCAAGCTCATCTTCGCCCTCGGCCTCATCTCCCTCGAGCGCTATCAGGATATCGAAGCCTATATCAAGATCCGCGACTTTCTGGTGCGCGACCCCAAGGATTACCGCTTCAGCGACAAACCGATCCGCGACCTGCTCGAGCGCCTGCACGGGGTCAATCAGGGCGGCATGATGAAGCTGGAGCCCCCCGCCAGCGAAGAGGATTGGGCCTTCTACCAAATGCAGCTCAACCGGCTCGATCAGATGGTGCGCTCCGCACTGGTACTGGCGCTGGCCGACTGTGTCGGCGAGCTCCACAAGGAGAGCCCCATCTAATCCGGCCCCAAGGCCAACCCGTCACCACGGTTGGCGTCTGGCTGGCGCCCTTCATACCAGCGCCAGCCACCATGACGCCGACTGTCGCACATCTCCCCATCCCGGCCATGATGCACGCTCCTTCAGGTGTCAATCTGACCAACTTAGCCACTACACTAGCTCCATACTCACTGCCTGAATCGAGGTCTGCATGATTGCCCTCTCTCTGGCCGGGATCGCCCTGGTCTCCGTGCTGGCCCAATGGCTTGCCTGGTCGCTGCGGGTGCCCGCCATCCTGTTTCTACTTCTTACCGGCCTGACTCTGGGCCCGGTCAGCGGCCTGCTCGATCCCGATGCCCTGCTCGGGGATCTGCTGTTCCCGCTGGTCTCCCTGTCGGTGGCAATCATCCTGTTCGAGGGGGCGCTGACCCTCCATCTGGCCGAGCTCAAGGGGATCGGCAAGGTGGTGCGCAATCTCTGCTCCACCGGCATGCTGGTCAGCTTCGCCGTCATCGGCAGCGCCGGTTACTTCCTGCTGGGGCTGGACTGGCGGGTCGCCACCATGCTCGGCGCGGTACTGGTGGTAACGGGCCCGACGGTGATCGCCCCCATGCTCAACGTGATCCGCCCCACCCGGGAGGTGGACCGCATCCTGCGCTGGGAGGGGATCGTCATCGACCCTATCGGCGCCCTGTTTGCAGTGCTGGTGTTCGAGGCGGTACGCCTCGGCAGTCAGGGGGATCTCATCAGCCATACCCTGCTGGCGCTGGGCAAGACAGTGCTGGTCGGCTCCCTGATCGGGGTGGCGGCAGGCTGGCTCACCACCCTGCTCATTCGCAAGGACTGGCTACCGGTCAGCCTGCACAAGTTCGGGGTGCTGGCGCTGGTACTGGTCACCTTCAGCCTTTCCAACTGGCTCAGCCACGAGTCCGGCCTGCTGGCGGTGACCGTGTTCGGCATCTGGCTCGCCAATCAGGAGGGGCTGGATCTGGAGGAGGTGCTGGCGTTCAAGGAGGATCTCGCGGTCATCCTTATCTCCAGCCTGTTTATCCTGCTGGCGGCCCGCCTCGATCTGGCCCAGCTCTGGCAGCTCGGCCCCATGGTGTTGGCACTGCTCTGCGTGGTTCAGTTCGTGGCACGCCCGCTCTGTATTCTGGTCTCGACCTGGGGCTCGGATCTCTCCTGGCGGGCTCGCGCCCTGCTGAGCTGGATCGCCCCGCGCGGTATCGTTGCGGCGGCGGTCAGTGCCTCGTTTGCCATCAGCCTGCATCAGGCCGAGATCCCCGATGCCGACAAATTGGTGCCGCTGGTATTTGCGGTGATCATCTCCACCGTGGTGTTGCAGAGCCTCACCTCGGCACCGCTGGCCAGCCTGCTCAAGATGCGCCAGAGCGCCCCCAACACCTGGCTCATCATAGGGGCCAACTCGGTGGCGCGGGCCATTGGCAAGGCGCTGGCGGATCAGGGGGTGCCGGTGCAACTCTGCGATCCCGCCTGGGAGTTCTGCAAGCAGGCGCGGATGAGCAACCTCCCCTGCTACTTCGGCAACCCCCAGTCGGAACATGCCGAGCTGCACCTGCCGCTCACCAGCATCAGTACCGTGCTGGCGCTCTCCCCCAACCGCCACAACAACGCCCTCGGGGTGCTGCACTTCGCCCACCTCTACGGCGAGGAGCAGGTCTACTCCCTGCGCTCCAGCGAGCAGCACGGCAAGGCCAACCGGGAGAGTGCCACCTTTCGCGCTCGCCAGAACCTGTTCGGCCCCGACATCAACTATGCCCGGCTGAGCAGCCTGCTGAGCCGGGGTGGCCAGATCAAGGCGACCCGCCTGAGCGAGGAGTTCGACTGGGCCCAGTATCAGACCGCCAATCCCGGCGCCATCCCGCTCTTCATCATGGATGGCAAGGGCAAGCCCCAGATCGTTACCGGCCCCGTCACCCCGCAGGCGGGTGAGCTGCTGATCGCCCTGCAGCCGCCCAGAGAGCAGGGCGCCGAATGAACGAAGCCAACCACAATCCGCTGATCGCCCCTCTGCTGGTGCTATTGCAACAGGCGGCGGGCAGCTACAAGGTGCATGAACTGATGGCTGCTCTGCGCCAGCAGGGGGCAATTCCGGTACTGACCGACGATGAGCAGCTGCAGCTGTTTCGGGTCAACTTCCTGATCATGAACGCCCTCTACCAGTTGCAGGCCGAGCTCTGGCAAGAAGGATGGTGGCTGGTGATCAGCACACTGGATATCCGGCTCGAACCGCTGGCCGGGAACCAGGAGGCCAACCACGGCTTTGCTGTTGGCGAAAATCTGCGTAGCTACTATCTCGACTGGCAGGTGTTCTGGCAGACCGACCGTGCTGAAGTTGAGGCCCTGCTCAACCGCTTCTGGCGCGCTTATGACGGTGAGGGGCACAAAACCGAGGCGCTAGCCCTGTTCGAGTTGAATGAAGGGGCGAGTCAGGAGGCGATCCGCCGCCGCTGGCGGGAGCTGGCATTGCAGCACCATCCGGATCGGGGCGGCAATGCAGATACCTTTATCCGCATCCGCTGGGCATGGGAGGTCCTGCGGGGATGATCCCGTTGCCGCACCACTGTTGCCGCACATAAAGGGCAGGCATAGACTGGAGCTGGATATTCCCCACAGGAGAGCATCATGACAGTCAGTGAACTTCGTAAGCTCTATCAGCAACAGATCCTGCAAGAGGCCGAAATACTCCACGACGTGGCCATCCCCGGATGGATCATTGAATTCAGAGGCAAGGATGGCGCCCTCTACGAGCTGACCGACACCCTCGGCTGCCCGGTCAGTTTCGGCACCGTTGAGCAGGCCCGCGAACATCTGCATCAGGTGGCCGACTGCCCGGTTCAGGTGGAGCACCTCTACCGCTTCTTCGAACGCTAGCGCCACCCACCGCACAGTAAAAAGGCTCTCGAGGGAGCCTTTTGTTATTCCGGTTGCTTTCTATTCCGGTTGCAGCGGTTCCGCCACCCTGCCCTCCAGCTTCCTGACCGGCTTTTGCAGGATCAGGTTGGCCGGATAGGTGACCAGATCGCCGTTGTCATCACGCACCCGCACATAGAAGAGACCGATCTCGGTGATGACGCCGGTGACCGAATCATCCTTGTCGAGGATGCGGATCCGGTCGCCAATCTTGTAGGGGAAGGCGAAGAAGATGGTGATGCTGGCGGTGATGTTGGAGAGGATCGACCACTGGGCGACCATGGCGACCCCCAGTACCGCAAAGAAGGAGGAGGCGAGCACTACCAGTCGGGAGAAGTCGAGCCCCCACACCCCGGCCAGCACCAGCAAGGTGGCGCAACCGAGCAGGAAGTGGAATACATGGGCCACGTAGAGCACCCGGTTCTCGCTCACCTGCCTGCTCTGACCGAGCGCCAGCAGGCTCTTGTGAATCAGCCGACGGATCAGGGTATGCCCCAGCAACAACAGCAGGGTCAGGCCAATTGATTGCCACATGGGTTATGCCTCCTTACCACCAGCGCCGATGCTTGAGCCAGATAGCCAGCCCGCTGGCCAGCGCCACCAAGGATCCGCAGAAGACCCAGAAGGCAGTCGGATTCTCGGCCCCGGGGATACCGCCGAGGTTGATGCCAAACAGACCGGTCAGGAAGCTGGCAGGTAAAAAGAGCAGTGCCATCACCGACATCTGGTAGGCGCGGCGGTTAGTCGCCTCCGCCATCAGATTGTTGATCTCGTCTGCCAACACGGCGGTGCGTGCCACTCCGGCATCGAGGTCATCGAGCCAGCGCCGCAGCCGGTCGGCGATATCGAGCAGACGGCGGCGATCATCCTCATCCAGCCAGCTGATCTTCTCGTTGGCGAGGCGCGCCACCAGATCCCGCTGGGGGGAGAGGTAGCGGCGGATCATGATGAGCTGCTTGCGGATCAGCGCCAAGCGGCCATTGGCGGGCATGTCGCGCATCAGCACCATCTCCTCCAGATCGAGGATCTTGTCGTGCAGCTCCTCGACAAACTCCCCTGCCCGATCGGTCAGGGCATCGCAGATCTCCACCAGCCAGTCGGCCGGGGTATCGGCGCCGCCCCCCAGCTTGAGCTGGTTGAAGACATCCTGTTCGGAGAGCAGCGGACGACGACGGCTGCTGATGATGAGATCCGGGGTGATGAAGATGCGCAGCGCCACCATCTCTTCGGGCCTGTGATCCTTGTTGTGGTTGATGCCGCGCAGGATCAGCAGCACCGTCTCCCCCATCCGCACCAGCTTGGGACGATTGCTCTGGCCGAGCAGCGACTCCCTGGCCGCCTCGCTGAGCAAGGGGGTCTGCAACAGCCAGCGCGCCGAATCGGGATTACCGTAATCCAGATGCAGCCAGCCGGGATGCGCCGCCGGGACTTCGCTTCCCGCCGTCAGCGGCGCCATGCCCCCCTTGCCATCCAGGGTCAGGGCATAAATCACTTCACCGGGCACCCGATCCATCTCGTCTCCTTCTCGTTTCATGTGCTGGCCCCAGCTTACACCAAAGGTTGGGCCGACTCAGCCCCGCGCCGGGAAGGGAGGCCTGTGTTAACATGGCCGCTCTCGTTTTTTATCCGCTTTCACTACAGGAAAACATGCCATGCCCATCTGGGTTGATGCCGATGCCTGCCCCATTCCGGTCAAGGAGATCCTCTACCGCGCCGCCCACCGCGCCCAGGTCGTCACCACCCTGGTGGCCAATCAGGGGTTGCGGGTGCCCCCCTCGCCTTTCATCAAAACCCAGCAGGTGGAAAAGGGATTCGATGTGGCAGATCATGTCATCGCCCAGCAGGTTCAACCCGGCGATCTGGTGATCACCGGCGATATCCCCCTCGCCTCCTGGGTGATCGATGCTGGCGGCGAGGCACTCAATCCCCGCGGCGAGATCTACACCCGCGAGACCATCAAGGCGCGGCTCGGCATGCGCAACTTTATGGAAGAGCTGCGTTCAGCCGGCGTGCAGACCGGCGGCCCGGCCCCCTTCAATGCTGCCGACAAACAGCGCTTCGCCAACGCCCTCGACAAGTGGCTGGTCAAAGGCAAGCTGTAAAGAGACCCTAAAGGCGCCCTACTTGGGCGCTTTTTCGCCGTAACATCCTGATTTTTAAAATAAGAGCTGACCACAACCGTCAGGCTGGTAAGATGCGCCGCCATCTTGTCCACGCCGTAATCATCATGACCGCCCAAGGGCACCTGCTCTTCTCCGTTACCTGCACCCTGCTCGCCCATAAACTGCAGCTCACTCCGGCACTGGCCGATGCCAGCCTGTGGCAGACCATCCCTGCCGCGCTGTCCAGCGCCCTGTTGCCCGACCTCGACCACCCCAAATCGGTGCTGGGGCAGCGCCTGCCGTGGATCTCGAAACCTCTGTCGCGGCTGTTCGGCCATCGCGGCTTCACCCACAGTCTGCTGGCGGTCGCCGCTGCCGTCTGGGGGCTGAACCAGAGCCTGCCGCCGGACACCCTGCCCATGGGAGTCAAGGATGCACTTATCGTCGGCTACCTCAGCCATCTGCTGGGGGACTGGCTCACCCCGGCAGGCATTCCGCTCTTCTGGCCCATCAAGCGCCGTTACCGCCTGCCGGGCTGGCCGCTGCGCAGCGGCGGCGCCATCGAAACCGGCTTTTGCACTCTAACCTTGCTGGTCGCTGGCTGGTGGTGCGGCTGGCGGCTGTAAGCCAGAAATAAAAAAGCCCCTGACAAGGTCAGGGGCCCAAGCAGTGGTGCGAACCACTAGAGGATCAGATCATGATGCCTGCGATAACAGCAGAGAGCAGGCTGACCAGGGTAGAACCGTAGACCAGCTTCAGACCGAAGCGGGAAACCATGTTGCCCTTCTCTTCGTTCAGCGCTTTTACCGCACCGGCGATGATGCCGATGGAGCTGAAGTTGGCGAAAGAGACCATGAAGATGGAGAGGATGCCGACGGTACGCGGAGAGAGCTCGGCAGCCACCTTGCCCAGATCCATCATCGCCACAAACTCGTTGGTCACCAGCTTGGTCGCCATGATGGAGCCCGCTTGCAGCGCTTCACCACTCGGGATACCCAAGATCCAGGCGATCGGGTAGAAAAGGTAGCCCATGACGAACTGGAAGTTCACGCCAAATGCCATCTCGAACAGGTAGTTGATCAGGGCAATCAGGGCGATAAAGCCCACCAGCATGGCACCCACGATCACGGCAACGGTGAAACCGGCCATGATGTACTCACCCAGCATCTCGAAGAAGTTCTCTTTCTTCGGGGTGTGGTGCTCGTCACCTTCGGCAATGGCCTTGATGTCGGTCACGGAGTTATCCGGCTCGTAGGGGTTGATCAGCGAGAGCACCACGAAGGTACTGAACATGTTGAGCACCAGCGCGGCAACCACGTAGCGCGGCTCGATCAGCTGCATGTAGGCACCGACGATGGACATGGAGACGGTAGACATGGCAGTCGCCGCCAGGGTGTACATCTGCTTCTCGTTCAGGTGCGGCAGGATGTTCTTGAGGGCGATGAAGTTCTCGGACTGGCCGACGATCATCGAGCTGATGGCATTGAAAGACTCCAGCTTGCCCATGCCGTTGATCTTGGCCAGCACGGTACCGATACCGCGGATCACCAGCGGCAGCAGGCGGATGTACTGCAGAATACCGATCAGCACGGAGATGAAGACGATGGGCATCAGCACCATCAGGAAGAAGGAGAAGGCCCCTTCGTTGACCAGACCACCGAACACGAAGTCGGTACCCTGTTTAGCAAACTCCATCAACTTGGTGAAGCCGGCCGCGAAGCCACCCACCACCGCCAGACCCACTTCGGAGTTCAGCATGAACCAGGCCAGCGCCAGTTCGACCACCAGCAGTTGGCCGATATAACGCAGTTTGATCTGTTTCCAGTTGTGGCGGTTAGCCAGCAGAGAGAGAGCGAGGACCATCACCAGTCCGAGCACAAAGTGAACGTATTCCATACCTGTAGCACCTGAGTAAATTGTAATTTTTGACCGGCGCCATCATAGACATTTGCACATTTAAAAATCAGATAGCCATCACAATCCCGCGCAATATTATGGAGGCAGGATAATACAAACGTTTTTAAATTAATTGTGCAATGAACTGATATTAATCGCGCAACACGGATAACATAAATCCTTTTAAAACATCATGTTGAGTAATGGCGGCGCCGTTTTCATGTTCTTTGAAAATATTTCATCAGCATTTTTGCAACATTCCCTATGGCGCAATAACTACTCGTGAAATATTTTCCAGTCATTATATTAAAATACTGAAAATAGAAAACGTTTATCCGCGATAAATAATTAGATGAGTGTTTGAAAAATAGTCCTTATTGCTATGTCGGTGATCGCCAGCGATCGATTTGGCAACAAATGAACCTTTCATGGCCCCTCGTGGCCAGCCGTTCAAAAATCCGCCACATCCGGTGCCACATTCTGGTATGATGCGCGGCCTTAGCGCTCGCGCATCCCCGTTTTCTCCGAAATAGAGTCCTTTTGTGAACAACAGCGAATTTAGCAGCCTCAATCTCTCCCCCGCCCTGCAAGAGAACCTCACCAGCCTGGGTTACCTGCAGATGACCCCGATCCAGGCCCAGAGCCTGCCCCTGGTGCTCGATGGCAAAGACCTGATCGCCAAGGCAAAAACCGGCAGCGGCAAGACCGCCGCCTTCGGCCTCGGCCTGCTGGCCAAGCTCAACGTCAACCGCCTCGAAGTGCAGGCGCTGGTGCTCTGCCCGACCCGCGAACTGGCGGATCAGGTGGCTCAGGAGATCCGTCGTCTGGCGCGCGCCCTGCCCAACGTCAAGCTGGTGACCCTGTGCGGCGGCACCCCGACCGCACCGCAGTCCGCTACCCTGAGCTTTGGTGCCCACATCGCCGTCGGCACCCCGGGTCGTATTCTCAAGCATCTGGAGCAAGGCACGCTGGAGCTATCCGGCCTCAAGACGCTGGTGCTGGACGAAGCGGATCGTATGCTGGACATGGGCTTTGGCGAAGATATCAACCGGGTCATCAGCTATGCCCCTCAGCAGCGTCAGACCCTGCTCTTCTCCGCGACCTATCCGGAAGGGATCGCCCAGATGAGCCGCGGCGTGCAGCGCAATCCGGTCGAGGTGAGCGTGGAGTCCCTGCACGAGGGGAGCGCCATCGAACAGAAGCTCTATGAAGTGCCTGCCGGTCAGCGCCTCGACGCCCTCACTTGGTTGTTGAGCCACTACCAGCCCAGCTCCTGCGTGGTGTTCTGCAACACCAAGCGCGCCTGTAACGACGTAGCCGACCATCTGGCCGCCAAGGGCTTCTCGGCGCTGGCGCTGAACGGCGATCTGGAGCAGCGCGAGCGGGATCAGGTGTTGGTGCGCTTTGCCAACGGCAGCGCCACCATTCTGGTGGCCACCGATGTGGCGGCCCGCGGCCTCGACATCAAGGAGCTGGGCGCCGTCATCAACTACGAGCTGACCTATGACCCGGAAGTGCACGTGCACCGCATCGGTCGTACCGGTCGTGCCGGCCAGCAGGGTCTGGCTCTGAGCCTCTATCAACCGAACGAGGCCCAGCGCGTCAACTTTATCGAAGAGTACCAGCAGGCCCCGATGCCGCTGGGTGATCTCGACAGCATCGGCCGCGACATCAAGCCGATCGCCCCGCTGATGGTGACCCTCTCCATCGATGCAGGTCGCAAGACCAAGGTGCGGGCCGGTGACATTCTGGGCGCCCTGACCGGTGAAGGCGGCATTGCCGGCGCCGATGTGGGCAAGATCCAGATCTCCGAGCAGTACTCCTACGTCGCCGTGAAGCGCAGCGTGGCGAGCGCCGCCCTCAAGCGGTTGCAGGAAGGCAAGATCAAGGGTCGAAGCTACCGCGCCCGCAAACTGGGCTAAGGTTTTTTTGCAAGCCATTAGCCAGACCACAGGCGCCTGACAGGCGCCTGTTTCATATCTCCGATGCCGCCATGCGGCAAGACAGGCACCATGACCCAAGCAATCCAAACCGATGTGAGCTGCCAGAACTGCGAAGCCTGCTGCTGCCGCCTCGAAGTGATGCTCTTTACCGATACCGGCGTGCCGGACCGTTATGTACTGGAACGGGAAGGCGAGATACCGGTCATGCGCCGGCTGGACGATGGCTGGTGCGCCGCCCTCGACCGCAACACCATGATGTGCCGTATCTACGAGGTGCGACCGCTGATCTGCCGCGAATTCGAAATGGGTGAACCCGACTGCGTTGACGAGCGGGACAAGTGGTTTATCAAGCTGGAGTAAAAACCGTCCACGCGGTGAGCGGGGTGGTCAAGCGCTCGCAGGTTCACAGGAAGCGGTGTTGAGCTGCTCCCCCAGCCACTGGATGGCCGCTGCCTCCTGCTCGAAGTAACGTACCGCCCGAAAGGGCAATCCCTTGAAGATGTTATCCGCCAGATAGCGCTTGAAGCCCCCTACGAAAACCACCGCCAGAAACTGACAGCCACTCTCGGCACACCAGCCAAACTGGCGACGAAAACGGGCCAACACCTCGGGCCCGGCCGCTTCAAACTCGGTCGCGACCTCGACAATCCCCCAGGGGCCATCCATCAGACCGGCCAGTTCGTGACGAAAACGCGCCTCATAGGCCATGGCACCTGCCAGATTGAAGGGGCCACTCGGGCGGCAGATCAGCATCTGGCCCCTGCGCTCCATGTCAAATTGCCCGTGTGGCTGCATGACTGCTCCCATTCCGTTACCACCACCATCGCCTGCAAATTGTTACCACAAGGTAATAATTTATAAGGAAAAGTCCAGCAGCAAACAGGCTTTCCCCAAAGCGTAATCATCCTATCCTGCAAACCGTCTGCACCTCATGTTACAGACACCCCGCACCGAATCGATCTCAAGATGTGTGATTGCAGTTAACGAAACGTTACTGCTATTATCCGCGCCGCCACAAACATTCCACCAGCCGAAAGGTTTGGCACCCCAACAAGGATGTGCAATGAAAAACAGGGACTCGAGTCATTATCAACGGATCTGGCGCTGGCACTTCTACGCCGGTCTCTTTGTCGCCCCTTTCCTGATCCTGCTGTCACTGACCGGGATCGTCTATCTGTTCAAACCCCAGCTCGACAACCTGATGTACCCCGAGCTGATGAAGGTCGCCCCAGCCAGCCAGACCCTGAGTGCCGACCAACTGCTGGCCAAGGCGATGATGACCATGCCCGATGCCAGCCTGCGTAAATACCTGCCACCTGTCGCTCCCGACCTGAGCGCTCAGTTCATCGTCAATCGGGGTGAACAGGAACTGACCCTGTTTATGGATCCCGCCAGCGGCGCCCTGCTCGGCACCATGGATAACAAGTGGAATCTGCAAGCGGTGGCTCGCTCCCTGCACGCCGACCTGCTGCTCGGCACCACCGGAGATCGGCTGATCGAGCTGGCTGCAGGCTGGGGACTGGTGTTACTGCTAAGCGGTCTCTACCTCTGGTGGCCACGCAAGGGGCCCAGGGTGGGCGGCATCCTCTGGCCCAGAGTAAGCCAGCGCGGACGCCTCTGGTGGCGGGATCTGCACGCTGTGGTCGGCTTCTGGGGAGCCGGTTTCCTGCTGCTGTTGCTGCTGAGCGGCATGACCTGGACCGGTTTTTGGGGCGATCAGTTTGCCGCAGTCTGGAACCGCTTCCCCGCCGCCATGTGGAACGAGGTGCCCAAATCGGCGCCACTGGCCCGCAGCCTGAATCAGGCCCACGAGCAAACAGTCCCCTGGGCGGTGGAGAACACCCCCATGCCCAGCTCGCAGCCGGTCGATGAGGCGCACGATCATGGCGCCATGAACCACGGCGAACATGAGGGAGTGGTGATGGCAAGCCAGCGCATTGCGCTGCAACAGGTGGTCGAGACAGCCAGTGAACGGGGCGTCAAACCGGGTTACAGCATCACGCCGCCGGTCGGCGATACCGGCGTCTACACCATCGCCCTGTTTGCCGACGATCCGCGCAACGACGCCACCCTGCATATCGATCAATACAGCGGCAAGGTGCTGGCCGATGTGCGCTGGCAGGATTACGGCCCGGTCGCCAAGACGGTGGAGAGCGGCGTCATGCTGCACATGGGCAAACTCTACGGCTGGCCCCATCAGCTCGCCATGCTGCTCATCTGCCTGATGGTGCTGGCCAGTGCCGTAAGCGGCCTGTGGATCTGGTGGTGCCGCCGTCCGCAGGGCCGTCTCGCCGCGCCGCCGCTGCCCGCCAAACTCCCGCCGATGCGTGGTGCCATCGCCCTGCTGATCCTGCTGGGGATCGCCTTCCCGCTGGTGGGCACCTCCATGGTTGTCATCTGGCTGCTGGATACCCTGCTCTTCTCCCGTCGCCCCCTCAAGGTGGCGCGCGCCAGCTAGTCGATAACATCATTCACCAACAGAGAGGGCTCCCGCTTGGGAGCCCTCTCTGTTTCATGGCAGCCGACTATCGCTCCTGTTCGACCAACAAGAGAATTTTCTTGGCCTTCTCGAAGTGATCGAGCTTGTGGGTCTGGATCCACCAGGTCGCCGCCTCCATCAACAAATCGGGATTGTCATTGCGATTGGCAAAAAAAGCATAAAAGGAGAGCCCGACCGTCTCCCCCTTCTGGGTGATTTTCTGCTGGCATACCTGAATGATTTTCTGTTTGAGTGATGCACGCATGGCAGTCTTCCTGTCTGACTGATTCAGTACCAACGCGTCGCATCGGCACACAAAAAGACTCCCGCCTCGGGAGCCCGTTTCACATAACAACAAGCCGGTCGCTCATCAGGAGAGCGCCAACCCGATGGAGAGCAGCAGACTGAACAGAAAGGCGCTGATGGCGGTCTTCTTGAGGGAACCGGTCAGCACCTCGCCATCGTAGCTTTCGCGCAAGGTACGGGCCGCATCGCTGAGAGGCTTCATGGCGGGCAAGAAGATCCACGGCCAGAAACTGGCGGGCTGGATCAGGATAAAGGCGATGGTTGCCAGCAACGCCGCCCCCAGCAGTACCCAGTGATAGGCGATGGCACGGTTGCGGCCAAGGCGCACCGCCAGAGTGATCTTGCCGCTGGCGGCGTCGGTCTCGATGTCGCGCACATTGTTGATATTGAGCACGGCGGTCGCCAGCAGGCCACAGGCGGTGGCAGGCAGCAGCAGCTCCCACTCCAGCGTCTTGGTGAAGAGGTAGTAGGAGCCGAGCACCCCGAGCAGGCCGAAGAAGAGGAACACCGAGATATCGCCAAACCCGCGATAACCGTAGGGAGTCTTGCCGACCGTGTAGGTCACCGCCGCGACAATGGCCGCGCCACCCAGCACCACAAATGCCAAAATCTGCAGCCACTGGCCGCCGAAGGCACAGCCCAGCAGCAGCAGGCCACTGGCCACCGCCGCCAGCGCGGTCAGCCCCATCGCCACGCACATCTGTTTTTTGGTGATAAGACCGGAGACCACCGCCCGCTGCGGGCCGATCCGCTCACCGTTGTCGGCGCCGGAGACCGCATCGCCGTAATCATTGGCCAGATTGGAGAGGATCTGCAGCAGGATGGCGGTCAGCAGGGAGAGCACCATGATGGTGCCATCGAAGGCACCACGACTGGCAGCCAGCCCCGAGCCCAGCAGGATGGAAGAGCAGGCGAGCGGCAATGTTCGCAAACGCGCCGCCAGCAACCAAACAGAGAAGGTATTTGTCATTTTGTGATGGCCAAACAATCGGATATTGATCGTGTTAAGGGTTATCGAACCGGATTTGGGTATACTTGGCCCCGGAGAGTGAAGCTCCCGCGGGCGATTTACATGGACGAATGGGCAGATAATATATAGGAAATCATCGCCCTTTGGCATAAACCTACGGCATCCAGCTACCGGATCGCTCGTTACTACCCGGCTCAGACAAGAATCCATGTTGGCTCAGACCCATATCAAGCAACAACTGGACGCCCTGCGTCACAGCAACGTCAGCGGCTTCGTACGGTTGCGAGTGGCGATCGAAATCCGCTCCTTTCTGGGCTGGCTCGCGGCGCAAACCCTCTATCCCCGTATCTACTGGCAGGCCCGTGGAGAGGCTCGTCCCGAGTATGTCGCGCTGGGCGCCATCCATGAACTGACCGAGCCGCACGCCATCAAGCAGGTGTGCACAAACACAGCCAACCAGCATCATGACGACAGCCCTCGCTACTATGGTGGACTGGCGTTCGATCCGGTCCAGTCCGGCTGGCAAGGGTTTGGCCCCTGCCGTTTCGTGCTGCCCCGCATCGAGCTGGTGCGCCGTGGCGAGTGCGTCAGTCTCTGCCTCAACCTCTGGCTGGATGACGACAATCTCGAGGCCGAACTGCAGGCGGCCGAAGTCGCCCTCGATGCCCTGCGCCCGGAAGCCCCGCTGCCCGCCCTGCAAAAGCAGCCCTGGCAGCGACAGGATTGCCCCGGCCCCGCCCAGTGGCAGACGCTGGTGGAGCGCGTCACCGCCTCCGATTTTCAGGCGCACACTCCCAAGGTGGTACTGTCGCGGGAGAGCGTGCTGACCAGTCCGAACCATGATGCGGATATCAATCCCTGGGCCATGCTCGACCAGTGGGCCCGCCACGCCCAGGACTGCTTCCACTTCGGTTTTCAATTCTCCCCCGAGCAGGCCTTTATCGCCTGCTCCCCCGAGCGGCTCTACCGCCGGGAAGATCGCCACCTCTTTACCGAGGCGCTGGCGGGCACCATTCGCCGCTCCGGTGATGAAGAGGTGGATGCCCAACTGGCCGCCGAGCTGCTGGCCGACAGCAAGAACCGGCTGGAGAACCGGCTGGTACACGCCGACATACTCAGCCGTCTGGCGCCACTGACCCACGATGCCACCCTGACCGAGCCGCGCATTCTCAAACTGCGACTGCTGCAACACCTCAAGTGCGATATCGAAGCCGAGCTCAAGCCCGGCGTCTGCGACTGGCTGTTGCTCGACGCCCTCCACCCGACTCCGGCGGTGGGCGGCGCTCCGCGCGAGGCAGCGCTCGCCTTTATCCGCGAGTTCGAGCCCTACGATCGGGGCTGGTACGCCGGAGCCTGCGGCATGCTGAGTCGGGAGACGTCCGAGTTCTCGGTCGCCATTCGCAGCGCCCGCATTCAGCCGGGCAGCGTCACCCTGTTTGCCGGTGCCGGCATTGTCGCCGGTTCCGAGCCTGTCGCCGAGTGGGCCGAACTCGACAACAAGATCGCCAATGTGCTCTCCCTGCTGGGATAGTCATTCACCCTTTTCACGCTACGAGAGCCCCTATGCCCACCCGTAAAGAGCCTGCCAGCGAAGAGTTTGCCTGCACACCGTTTTCGAGCCAGCACGCCACCTTCAACCACGTCTGGTCCTCCCTCTTGCTGGAGGAGCTCTTTCGCCTCGGGGTGCGCGACATCGCGCTGGCCCCCGGCTCCCGCTCTGCGCCGCTGACCATGGCCGCCGCGGCCCATCAGGGCTTTAGTCGTCATCTGCATTTTGACGAGCGCGGTCTCGGCTTTATGGCGCTCGGGCTAGCCAAGGGGAGCAACCGGCCGGTGGCGGTGATCATGACGTCGGGCACCGCGGTGGCCAATCTCTGGCCTGCCGTGGCGGAGGCACAGCTCACCGGCGTGCCGCTGATTATTCTCTCCGCCGATCGTCCTCACGAACTGATCGACAACGGCGCCAATCAGGCGATCGACCAGCAGGGGATCTTCGGCCGCTACCCCGTCTATCAACAGAACCTGCCGAGCCCCACCCCGACCATTCCAGCAGCGTTTGTGCTGAGTTCGGTGGATCAGGCGCTGGCCAAACAGGCGCTCACTCCCGGGGTGGTGCACTTCAACTGCATGTACCCCGAGCCCCTCTACCCGGGCGAGCACTATCAGGATTTCTCCGACTATCTGGCCCCCCTCGGCGACTGGCTCGGCTCGCGAAAGCCATGGAGCCCGTGGCAACAAAGCGAGCCGAGCTGCCCACCTCAGGCGGAGTGGGAAACCTTTCGCCAACAGCGCGGCATTATTGTCGCCGGCAGGATCACTGACCCCGAACAGGCACAGGTGGTCGCCGAACTGGCAGAGCAACTTGGCTGGCCATTGCTGGCAGATCTGCAGAGCCAGATCCGCTTCGATAGCCGCAACCTCATCCACATGGATATGGCGCTCAACGACCCTGAATTCGTCGCCGAGCTGGGCCGCGCCGAGGTGCTGCTGCAATTTGGCGCGCGACTTGTCTCCAAGCGGCTTGGCCAGTTCATAAAACACCATTCATGGCTAGATTACTGGCTGGTGGATCCGCAACCGGCGCGGCTCGATCCCGACTACCGGTTGCGCAACCGGCTGCTCTGCAGTGCCAGCGCCTTTGCTGCGGCCCATCCGGTCACCACCCAGGCCCCTTGGCACACATTCGCCGAGCTGCAACACAACGCCAGCCAGCAGATCGCCGCTGCCTGCGAGCACTTCTCGGAACTCGGGGTCTGCCATCGCCTCAATTCCCTTATCGAAGGGCAACTGTTTGTCGGCAACAGCATGCCAGCCCGACTGATGGATATGCTCGGCGAAACGGGCAAGGGGCCGAGCCGGGTGATGACCAACCGCGGCGCCTCCGGCATCGATGGCCTCATCGCCACCGCCTACGGGTTTGCCCAATCAATCGAGCAGGACAGTGATGAGCCCACTACCCTGCTGCTTGGCGATCTCAGCGCCCTGCACGATCTCAACAGCCTGGCCCTGCTCAGCAAGGCGAGCCGACCGCTGGTGGTGATCCTGCTCAACAACGATGGCGGCAGCATCTTCCGTATGTTGCCGGTGCCCACCGAAGGGGAGCTGCTGGAGAGCTACTACCGGCTGCCCCACGGTCTCAGCTTTGAACATGCCGCCGCCATGTTTGGCCTCGCCTATCGGGCGCCGACCACACTGGCCGAGTTCGAACGCGATTACAGCGCCGCTCTCCAACATGGCGTTACCTTGATCGAGATCCGGGTACCGAGCGAGCAGGTGGCCGATGATCTCAAGGCGCTGGGGGCCGCCATCCGTGGCAAATAAAGATGCCAATGTACCGCTGGTGCTGCTGCACGGCCTGCTGGGGGATAGCGGCGACTGGCAACCGGTGATCGACCGGCTGCCCGCCAACCGATGCATCGCCCTCGATCTGCCGGGTCACGGCCTGCATAGCGCTCTCACCGTCAGCGACTTTGAGCAGAGCCACCAGTGGCTGGTCGCCGAGCTGGCCAACCGCAACATTGAACGCTATCTGCTGGCGGGTTACTCGCTGGGTGGGCGACTGGCCCTCTATCACGCCAGCCGCGAGCCCGCCGGGCTGCGGGGGCTGCTACTGGAGAACTGCAACCCGGGGTTACCGGCCTGTGAACGGGCCGCCCGCATCCAGCACGATGAACAGTGGGCGCAGCGCTTCGAGCGTGAGCCCCTGGCTGACGTGCTGGCAGACTGGTACCGGCAAGGGGTATTTGCCGATCTTGACGATGCGGCCCGGGCCCGCCAGATCGCCCGCCGCCTTGGCAACGACGGTCAGGGCATCGCCACCATGCTGCGCGCCACCTCGCTAGGCAAGCAGCCGGATCTCGCCCCCTGGCTCATGGCGAGCCAGCTGCCGGTTACTTATGTGAGTGGCAAGCGGGATCACAAATTCCATCAGCTGGCTTGCCAGCTGGCGAACCAGGATCGCAGAATCAACCACTTGGTGCTGGATGGCGGCCATAATCTGCACGCCCATCAGCCTGATAACTTTGCCCGACTCCTCGCGGAGTGGGTCAACCAACAAGAAGAGACGAGTCATGATTGAAGCAATGACGGAAGCTGAACTGTACGCACCTGTTGAATGGCAGGATTGCTCCGCCGGTTACGAGGACATCCTCTATCACAAGTCCAACGATGGCATTGCCAAGATCACCATCAACCGTCCCCAGGTGCGCAACGCCTTCCGCCCCCGCACCGTCAAAGAGATGCTGCAGGCGCTGGCCGATGCCCGTTATGACGATCAGATCGGCACCATCATCCTGACCGGTTTTGGCGAGAAAGCCTTCTGCGCCGGCGGCGACCAGAAGATCCGTGGCGACTACGGTGGATACCGCGATGACGAGGGGACTCACCACCTCAACGTGCTCGACTTCCAGCGCGACATCCGCACCTGCCCGAAACCTGTGGTTGCCATGGTGGCCGGTTACGCGGTCGGTGGCGGCCACGTGCTGCACATGATGTGTGACCTGACCATCGCCGCCGACAACGCCCAGTTTGGCCAGACCGGCCCGAAAGTGGGCTCCTTCGACGGCGGTTGGGGTGCTTCCTACATGGCTCGTATCGTCGGCCAGAAGAAGGCCCGCGAAATCTGGTTCCTCTGCCGCATGTACGATGCCCAGCAAGCCCTCGACATGGGTCTGGTCAACACTGTCGTGCCGCTGGCGGAACTGGAGCGTGAAACCGTGCGTTGGTGCCGCGAAATGCTGCAAAACAGCCCGATGGCGCTGCGCTGCCTGAAAGCCGCCCTCAACGCTGACTGTGATGGTCAGGCGGGCTTGCAGGAGCTGGCGGGCAATGCCACCATGCTGTTCTACATGACCGAAGAGGGTCAGGAAGGCCGCAACGCCTTCAACGAAAAGCGTCGCCCCGACTTCTCCAAATACAAGCGGAACCCCTGATGACACTCGCCCTGTATCGCTATCAACTGCCTTTTACCCAGCCCCTGACCTTTCACGGCAAGGTGGAGGTGGCGCGAGAGGGGCTGTTGGTGCGCATCAACGACGGCTGGGGGGAAATCGCCCCCCTGCCCGGCTTCTCGAAAGAGAGCCTGCAACAGGCAGAGGCAGAAGCCCTTGCCGCGCTGGCAGCCCTGGCCGCCGGCGACAACCTGAACCCCGTGCTGCCGTCGGTGCAATTTGGCCTCGACTGCGCGCGCCGGACATGGCCCGAACAGAGCAACCCGCTGCCGGAGCCCTATCCCCTCATTCAAGGCTCCCCCCAGGAGCTGCTGCGCAACTGGAAAGAGTGGCTGCACCGCACGCCCGGCAAGGCCAAGCTGAAAGTGGCGCGCTACCCGATGCGTGACGAGCTGGCGCTGATCCGCCTGCTGTGCGATCGCCTCCCCTCCCTCAAGCTGGTGCTGGACGCCAACCAGGGCTGGACACGCGAGGAGGCGTGGACCTTCTGCGGCCACCTCGACCCGAACCGCATCGAGTATCTGGAAGACCCTTGCGCCGACTTTGCCGACATCGCCTTTGTCGCCAACCGCACCGGCATGCCGGTGGCGCTGGACGAGCTGCTGGCGCAAGGCAAGCCGTGGGAGCCGATCCCGCAACTGCGCGCGCTGGTGCTCAAGCCTACCCTGCTCGGTTCACTCGCCAACTGCGAAGCGCTGATCGCCCGCGCCCGCGAACTGCGGCTCAAGGTGATCATCTCCTCCTGCTTCGAATCGGATCTGGGCCTGAACCAGCTCTTTCATCTGGCGAGCGAATGGGCTCCCGAACAGGCGCCGGGTCTGGATACCCGCCGCTGGATGGCGGGCAACCTGCTGGGGGAAGATGGCAAACCGGACCTGAGCCGACTGGAGCAACTGTATTACCGTGATTGAACCCACACGTTCACCCGAACAGACACCTTGCCCGGTACGCCACCGGGCAATCACAGCCCCGAACCGCATTGCCATCCACGCCGCCTCGCCTCTCAGTTATCGCCAGCTCGATGCCCGCCTCAACAGCCTGTGCCAACAGCTGGAACAAGCCGGAGTGCGTCGTGGCGCTCATCTGGCGACGGTGGTGCGCGGTGCGCTGGAAGATGTACTGCTGGCGTGGGCCTGCGTGCGCAGCGGCGTGGTGTTCTGCCCGCTCAACCCCGCCTTCCCCCTCGAAAAGCAGCGCGAGCTGGCGGTACAACTCGATGCCGATGCCTTCTGGTCGGCAGGGGAGATCCCGGCAGGCAACTGGCAGCTCCTGCAGCTCGACTTCACGCGCGAACTGCCAGCAAGCGAGGAAACATGGCCGCTGGCATCGACCCAGCTCAACAACATGATCCTCACCTCAGGATCCAGCGGCACACCGAAAGCGGTGGTGCATCGGCTCTGCAACCACCTTGCCTCGGCGCGCGGCTCTGCCACCCTCATTCCCCTCGATGAGAAGTCCGGCTGGCTACTCTCCCTGCCGCTGTTTCATGTGGGCGGCTACGCCATCCTGTTTCGGGTCTTTCTGGCGGGCGCAACTCTGGTACTGGATCAACGTGAACGCTCCCTCAAGGAGCGGCTGGAGTGCCAGCCCATCACTCACCTCTCGCTGGTGCCAACCCAGCTCTGGCGTCTGCTGGCAGAGGGTTTTGATCCCGCCCGTACCCGCCTGCGCGAGCTGCTGCTCGGTGGCGCCGCCATCCCGCAACCGCTGGTGAAGCGCCTCTGCGCCATGGGGCTGGAACCCAAGGTGAGCTATGGTCTCTCCGAGATGGGGAGCCAGGTCTGCACCGCTATCCCCGGCGATGCAGGCATAGTTGGCAAACCGCTACCGGGACGGGAAGTGTGCATCAGGGAGCAGGAGATCTGCGTGCGCGGCGCCACCCTGTTTGCCGGTTACTACCGGGCTGGCGAGCTGGATCTGCCCCTCGATGGCGAAGGCTGGTTTCATACTCGCGACAAGGGGAGGTTCACTGCGGCAGGGGAGCTGCTGGTAGAGGGACGGCTCGATAACCTCTTCATCTCGGGCGGGGAGAATATCCAGCCAGAAACCATCGAGCAGCGACTGGTAGATCATCCCGCTGTCGCCCAGGCGCTGGTGGTGCCGGTGACGAGCGATGAGTGGGGACAACGCCCCGCCGCCTTTATCGACTGGCACGGCGAGCCGGTTCCCGACTCCGAACTGGCAGCCTGGCTCCGCAGCACCCTGCCCGGCTTTATGGTGCCCGACCACTGGCTCCCCTGGCCCGATCTTGGCGGCAATCTCAAACCCTCCCGCCAACTGCTGGGCAAGGTAGCCCGACAACAAACCACTCGGGCACGACAAGCTGAATGAGATCGGACTCACAATTTACCGATCTTCTTTGAAAACAAAAAAAGAAACATGTGAGTCCTTACTGCGGCGCCAACCCACGATAATTCGATCAGACTCAAAAAGTCACCATCTTATTGATTTATCTGATTTTTAATTGGCAATTGATATCCCTTTGGAACCGTTTAAATTGCCTTGCGATTACTCGCAAGACAATACACAAACAACAACAAAGGGATAAAAATGAACCGTTCAGGTACCGGGTGGCTGCTGCTGGCAGGCCCCCTGCTTTTGGCGACATCCTCGGCGCAAGCCAACTACTCCCCCAATGACTGGCGACAGTATCAGCTGACTGGCGAATCGAGCCGGCAACTGGCCGCGCGCATCACCGAGCTCACCTACGAGCTCAAGGCGCGCAGCAGCAATGCTCCTTACCAGCAGCTTAGGGTCTACCGTCGCTTCGACTGGCAGAGCAGCGATCTCGCGGCCCTCGCCGAACAGCAGTGTGGCGAGCCGCAGCTCAAGGTAGATGCGGGCTGGCAGATCCGCTTCGTTCGCTGTGAAGATCGGATTCCGGCGGGCAAGCTCATTCCCGCCAGCAGTTATGACTTCGGTTATGGCCTCAAGCAGGGTCGCTGGGAGCAGCTGGCGGGCACGCCGACCGCCCAGCGGCAGGATCGTCTGCCGCTGCCACAAGCCATCATCCTGGGTCAGAGCGAAAGGGAGCTGGATCGCTGCGAACTCAACGCACAAGGCCGCTGCGCCGAGTCGGAGTGGCACTATCAGCCGCAGGATTGGCAGCAGTTGCAGGTACTTGAAGAGACCCCGAGTGAGCGGGATGGCCGGTTGGAGCAGATCTTTTTCCGTCTGCAGCCGGTGGCAGGCAGTCAGGCTGCCGCTCAGGTCAGCGAGATCCACGTCTGGCGCCGCTATCAGTGGCAGCTGGATCAGCTCACGCCTCAGCAAGAGTGTGATGAGCCACAGGAGCGCAAGGAGGGGAGCAACACCATCCGCTATCGCATCTGCCGTCAGGTGATCCCCGCTGGCAGCGAGGTTCAGGTAACGTTGCAAGATAGCGGCTACCAATACCCGGTCGCCGGCGGCGAGTGGCAACCCCTGCCAGAGAGCAAAGAGTGGCAGGAGAGCCGGGTGCTCAATCGCCCCATCGTGCTGGCCAGCAAGGAGGAGCAGCTGGAGTGCCGTCGCGCCAACGGTCGTCTCTGCTCCGAGCCAGAGCAGCCCGATGTGGATCTGCTCGACAGCGATGCCGCCAAACTGGTGGCCGACGTGAGCGGCCAGAACAGCCCTGCCTGGCAGGCGGATTACGGCCACGATGACGCCAAGCTGATGGCGGTGGTGCGCGGCATGCGTGCCCTGCTGGCGGCCAACCAGCCGACCCATCCGGCAATGGACAAGCTGCTCTACTATGTGCGCGCCCACAACTACCACGGCGGCGTTGGCAAAGAGAGTGATCAGGCCGCCCGGGCTCTGGCGGGGGTGATGATTGATCTGCTCAATCACCCATTGCTGCTGGGAGCTGAACCGCAGGATCAGGCTGGCACAGTGCTGGAAGCCTGGAGCGTGGCGGCGCAGGGACAGCTTGGCCAAGCCGCCTTCCGCCAGAGTGCCGCCCCCATGCTGGCCCAGCTCAACCAGGCGCTCGGCTATGCGGTGCAACATGCGGCGCAGATCAATGGCCACAAACCCTGGGCCGATGGCCTGTTCGAGCTGCTCAATCTGGTCGATCAGAGCGCCTCTTACGGTCAGCAGGCTGACTTCAGCGCAGCTGTGCTGCAACAGGAGGCGGCATTGCGCCAGAGCCTGCTGCAACTGGGCCTGAGCGAGCTGGCCCTCTGGAAACAGCGCGATGGCTCACGGGATCTGTTTATCTTCAACAACATCCTCGATGCCCACAGCCGCCTCTACCAGATGATGCGCTACCTCCATCACACCAGCCCGGATAAGGCGATCGCCTATCGCCAGCAGCTGGATCGCGATGTCATCGCCATCATGCGCCAGCAGGGGCTGGTCCCGGGCGGCCAGCATTCGGCTGCCATGCTGGAAGAGGTATCCCTGACCCTCTCCAGCTACTACCTCACCTACACGGATCGCACCAGCGAAGCCTGTGTCAGCGGCGAGTTCGCCGGGCTTTGTACCCCGATCCGCATGGAAGATATTCTGCCGTTCGAGCACACCTGCTCGCCAACCCTGCGTCTGCGCGCTCAGGATCTGACCCAGGCTCAGGCCGAAGGGATCTGCCGCGAGCTGGGTGATGAAGAGCAGCGCTTCCACCAGCAGATGGAGACAGGCTGGCAACCGGTGGCCGATGATCACAACGAAGCGCTGGAGCTGGTGATCTTCAACTCCTCCGCCGACTGGGGCCGCTACGGCAGCGCGCTGTTTGGCGTATCCACCGACAATGGCGGCATCTATATCGAGGGGGATCCGGCTCGCCCCGACAATCAGGCCCGCTTCTTCGCCTATGAGGCGGAGTGGAAACGCCCTGCCTTCCAGGTGTGGAACCTGCGCCACGAGTACGTTCACTATCTGGATGGCCGCTTCAACCAGTACGGCAGTTTCGGCCACTATCCGCTCAACCGCACTACCTGGTGGGCAGAGGGGATTGCAGAGTACATCGCCCACGGCCAGTGCTTTGCCCGGGGTCTGGATAACGTGGCAAACCGCCCCGCCAACCAGCGTCCGACACTGGCGGCGATCCTCCACCTTGACTACGACCAGGGTGGCGAGATGGTCTACTCCTGGTCCTATACCGTGCACCGTTTCCTCAACGATACCGGTCGCGGCGCCAGCTGGCTGGCGCTGGCACAGGCGCTGCGTAATCCGGATCGCCAGCAGGCGATGAGCAACTTCGAAGGGGAGCTGGACCGGCTGATCGCCAACGACAGCGACGCCTATCAGGCGTGGCTCGCCCGGGATCTGCTGCCCTGGTGGCAAGCCAACAAGGAGTCAGACGCCTGCAAGGGTAACGACTCCGCCCACTGATAGACCTTCACCTAACAGAGGGGCTGCCACCGCAGCCCCTCTCTTTATCCTCCCGCTCTCCCGGCCTCTGCTGCGACAACCTCTGCCCGAATGAGGTGCCCGCCCGTTATCAAGCCTGACGCCAGCGGCCGAGTTGTAATAGAATGCCGATAGCCACTCCCAACTTCAGACCCTGACCGCACCGCGCATGAAGAAGTTTGCCAAGATCCTCCTCGCCTGCCTCGTTTTGCTGCTGGCCCTGATTGCCATGCTGCTGGGCTACAGCGAGTGGATCGTCTCGGATGCCCGTCACTACACCTACGATCAGGTGGACAAGGTGCCCTACAACCGGGTTGCGGTCGTGCTGGGTACCTCCAAATATCTCTCCGGTGGCGGCCCCAACCACTACTTCAAATACCGCATCAAGGCGGCGGCCGAGCTCTACAACAATGCCAAGGTGGACTTCATCATCGTCTCCGGTGACAACGCCACCGTGCAGTACAACGAGCCACGCCAGATGCGCCGCGCCCTGATCAAGGCGGGCATCCCCGCCTCCGCCATCTATATGGATTTCGCCGGATTCCGCACCCTCGACTCAGTTGTTCGCGCCAAAGAGGTGTTCGGCCAGGATCGCTTTACCGTGGTCTCCCAGGGCTTTCATAACGAGCGGGCCATTTTCATCGCCCGCCATTTCGGTATCGATACGGTCGGCTTCAATGCCGAGGATCCCAGCGCCTATCAGGGGATCCGCACCCGGGTGCGGGAAGTCTTTGCCCGCCTGATGGGGCTGCTCGACCTCTATGTACTGGACAAGGGGCCCAAGTTCCTCGGGGCACCGGTCCCCATCGGTCTGCCTGTGCCTTGCCAGTCATTGAGCACCATCGGCAGCCTGCAACCCTGCCTCAAACAGCCCAAACCGGCGGTGGATGAGGCCAAGCCAGCGGCAGTTTCTGCCGCGGTTGCCACCGAGTCGGCAACTTCGTCTGCCTCGGCCACGACTGAACAAGTCACTCCTGCTTTATCCGCAGCGGCAACGACTGAGCCGGTCACTCCCGCCAAACCCGCGGCAGAAACCGCCGCCGAGACGCCCAGCGCGGCCTTGCCCACATTGCCGGTGGCCCCTTCAGCCGCCAGCGCCAGCACAGCCGCACCATAAACAGACGACCCGCCAACTGGCAGGTCTTGTTATTACAGCGCAGGTTGTGGCGGTGAGCCTGCACACCCATACCCAGCGACAGGTCAGCCTCGCGCCGCCTGATAGCGGCAGGCCACTTCGGCCCAATCCACCACCTGATAGAAGGCTGCGATATAGTCAGGACGCTTGTTCTGGTACTTGAGATAGTAGGCGTGCTCCCACACATCCAGCCCCAGGATCGGGGTATGGCCATGCATCAGGGGACTATCCTGATTGGCACTGCTCTCCACCTGCAATCTACCTGCCTTGTCCACCACAAGCCAGGCCCAGCCGCTGCCAAAGCGGCTCAGGGCAGCCTGAGTGAAGGCCTGCTTGAAGGCATCGAATCCCCCCAATTCCCGCTCGATGGCCAGAGCCAGTTCACCACCCGGCTCACCGCCCCCCTGCGGGCTCATCACCAGCCAGAACAGGGAGTGGTTGGCATGGCCGCCGCCATGGTTGCGGACCGCCCCCTGCAGGGCGGTTGGCAGAGTATCGAAGCGGCGCAGCAGCTCTTCAACCGGCATTGCGGCCAGCTCGGGCGCCGTTTCCAGTGCGGCATTGAGGTTGTTGATATAGGTCTGGTGATGACGGCTATGGTGGATCTCCATGGTCAAGGCATCGAGATGGGGTTCCAGTGCGTCGTAGGCATAGTTCAGGGCTGGCAGGGTATGACTCATGATGACCTCTGTTCGGCTTAATGGAGCCGGGATGAGGGCTCGCTCTGACACAGGCAGTGACCGAGCGAACGCATGATCCCGGCGTGGCTGCCGTGGCGCTGTACGAACGTCAGCAACTCGGCACGGGTTGTGCGGGTATGGCGCAAAGCAGCCTCTCGCAGGCGAGAGGAGCAAGCGGGGGAGTGACAGGTCGCCAGCAGGCAGTCGTGCACATAGCAGAGCAGGTCGGCGGCGCGATCGGGCAGAGTCATGGCCACCAGCAGATCCGCCAGATTGTGGTGAGCCACAACCAGCGCCGCCACCGCCTCATCGGCGTCATGCCACTGCACCAATTGCTGACGAGCCAGCCACAGCGCCTGCTGATAATGGGCCAACGCCTGATGATACTCGCCGCAGTCAAACAGCCGGTTGCCCTCTCGGGTCTGCTGTTTCCAGTGACTCATGCTGCTGCCACCTTCGGTCGACTCGACCCACCCCTTCACCCAGGTTGCTGTCATATGCTTCACACCAACAAATGATAATAATTATCATTACATGAATCATGTCCGGGAGACAAGGGGCGTCGGGATCGCAGTAAACAGCCAAAACAGCGCGGCCACTCCTTGGCAAGGAGTGGCCGCTTGAGGCAACCGGTCAGTGGATTCGACCGGCCAATGGCAAGTTAATGGCAGGTCAGATGTTGTTGGCGGGCGAGGGCGGGGCAATTCCAAGCAGCATGTGATCCATCATCCCCACCATGCGCCCTATCTCGGGCTTGGTGATGGTATCGTTGGCCCCAAGTTGCAGCGCTTTCTGGCGGTTGTCATCGCTCATCAGGGAGGAGAACATCACGATGGGCATCTCCTTGTAGGAGGGGGTATCCCGCAGACGCTTGAGCAGGTGCATGCCATCCATGCGCGGCATCTCCACATCGGTGATCACCGCATTGACGAAGCCGGTCACCGGCATTCTCTCCTCCTGGGCCAGACGATCGAAATCCGTCATCATCTCCAGCCCCTCTCCCCCGTCCTTGGCCGTGATCACGTTGTAACCGGCGGTGCGCAGGGTGGTCTCGATCATCTTGCGGATAAAGGCCGAGTCGTCCACTACCAGAATGGTTTTTCCCTGGCGCAGCGCCATCATGCGATCGTCGATGAGCACCTTGCGATCCTGAGTGACGTCGTACTTCTCCATGCTGAGCTCGGGGTTGATGTCGGCGATGATCTTCTCGAAATCGAGGATCATGATAAGGTTGCCATCGCGCCTGACCACGGCCACCACGCAGTCGTTCTCCCCCGCCTCCAGAAACTGGCTGGGGGACTCCACATCCTCCCAGGAGACCCGATGGATCCTGCTGACACTGTCGATCAGAAAACCGTTGGCCATCTTGTTGAAGTCAGTGACGATCACCACCTTGTGGCTGGGGTCAGGGTTGGTCTTGATGCCGAGCCACCCCGCCAGATCCACCAGCGGGATGAGGCGATCCCGCAGGGAGAATACCCCCACCATATGACGCTGGGCATTGGGGTAATCTGTGGTCTCCGGCACCCGGATCACCTCGCGCACCTTGGCGACGTTTATCCCGTAATAAGCGGTTTTTTCACGACCGTCCGGTAGCTGCTTCTTGAGGTGAAACTCGATGATCTCAAGCTCGTTGGTGCCACTTTCGGTCAGGATAGATTTACGCTCTTCCCCATCTTTGGACATCATGGTGACTCTCATTCTGGTTGCGCGGGCAGCAGACCGCTGCGGTTTTCCCTCAGTATAGGAATGGATTTCACCCAACGGCTCGGATCTCGGCAAGATTGCACCGTTAACCGCTTGATCCCGCAGACTGGCGGGAGCGTATCTGCCAATCAGAACAACATTGGCGGATGGTGAAATCCATCATGCACTCACAAGGAGCCTGAGATGAGTGAAGGTATCGTCGTGATTGGCGCTTCTGGCGGTATCGGGGCGGCTCTGGTGACACACTGGCTGGCGGCGGGTGTCGGGCCAGTGATTGCCATCAGCCGCCAGCCCGCACCTGCTGGCCTCTCATCGCCGAGTCTGCACTGGCTATGTTGTGATTACAGCGATGAGCAGATGACAGAAGTGGTGGCGCGCATCGCGGAAGTGGTGCCGAGACCGCACAGGGTGGTGATCTGCAATGGCATCCTGCATCAGGGGGAGATCCAGCCAGAGAAGCGACTCGAAGCAATCAATCTCGATGCCATGACCCGCGTCTACCAGACCAATGCCTTGCTGCCGCTGCGCTGGATCAGCCAGTTGTTACCGCTGTTTGGCCGCGAGCCTTGCACCTTGGCCGTTCTCAGTGCCCGGGTCGGCAGCATTGGCGACAACCGAGCAGGCGGCTGGTATGGCTATCGCGCATCCAAGGCAGCCCTCAACATGCTGCTCAGGTGTGCCGCCATCGAGCTGGCCCGGCGGGCCCCCGGCGTCAAATTGCTGGCCTTCCATCCCGGCACCGTGGATACCCAACTCTCCCGCCCGTTTCACGCCAATGTACCGGCGGGAAATGTGCAGAGTCCCGAGCTGGTGGCCGGCCATCTGGTTAACCTGATGAACCGGCTGCAACCGGATGGCGAACTGAGCTTTCTCGACTGGCAAGGCAAACCTATCGAGTGGTAGGGGAGATCAGGAGACGCGCCAGCAGTGCCCGCAAACTCTTGATCACTGCGGGCTTGCCCGCCAGTTGCAACCTCGCAGCCAGCGCCCCCCACTCTGCGTATTGCCAGATGGGGGCAATCAGCAGAGCACGCTCGTCAGGAGTCAGTGAAGCCAACACATCCAGATTGCCCGCCAGCCACAACTGCAGGCTGGATTGGCTCAGTTCGAACGGCTTGTGGTGCAGGGCAAAGCATTCAATCTCGTCGCGCTCGAACTCGCCAAGCTCCGGCGCGGTGACGGCACTGCCTTGCAGGCATTGCCATACCAACTCGGGATCCAACAAGCTCAACTCGCCGGCCAGCAGGGTCGGCAGCTGGCGTACAAAACGCTGCTGCCACAGATCCAGCTCGGGCT
Source organism: Aeromonas sp. R9-2 (assembly GCF_040908025.1). Classification (NCBI taxonomy): domain Bacteria; kingdom Pseudomonadati; phylum Pseudomonadota; class Gammaproteobacteria; order Aeromonadales; family Aeromonadaceae; genus Aeromonas; species Aeromonas sp. R9-2. Next base: position 28,962 of record NZ_JBFOCX010000031.1, on the reverse strand, counting down.
CATGCTCGGGTTTCAGCGCTTTGAGCAGCAGAGCTGCGTGGCAGCCGCTGGCGGCATCCCGCTGCAGGCCGATGCGCAGCACCGCCAGTCCGGCCTTGCGCCAGAAGGGAAGCAGGTCGGCGCTGGCCGAAAAGGCCGAGCCGAGGTAGTCGGTGTCAATCTGGCGATAGTGATCCTCAAGCTTGCCAAGCAGCAGCGACCCCAGACCGTGGCGATGCAGCTCGGGGTGGATGGCGATGCGCATCACCCGGGCGTAGCTGCGCCCCCCCGCCGTTTTGAAACCGGCGTGGGCCAGCAGCGACTGGGGCAGCAGATGGCCGCGAGGACGGCGACGCCCGGCCCAGATCGCCTCGGCCAGCTCGGGCTCTATCCCCCCTTCCCGCGCCACCAAGGCCACTCCCAGCAGGCTCGCATCCTGCTCCAGCAGATGGATATCGAGATCCGGGCTCTCCAGCAGGGACCTGAGATCGCTCGGTGTGGTCTGGTAGTGAGCCAGCACCAGCAAGCCGAACAGCTGGTTGAGCAACGCCTCGTCGCTCGCCAGCGCCTCCTGGTTGACCAGACGCCAGCTCGGGCTGATCGGCGGCAAGGGAGTTGCTACTTCGGCATTGAGGCCGAGCAGGCGGAAGATCAGCGGCTCCAGCGGATCGCGCTCACTCCAGCGAATGGGCTCAGAGAGGTGGATCTCCTGCCACTCCGGGGTCTGGCTATCGAGCACCCGCTTGAAGCGCAGATGAAAACCGCGCCCCGTCCCTTCGTAACCGTGCTCGGTGGTGGCAAACACAATGCGGCTATGGCGGGCCAGCATGGCTTCAAGCAGCGGTGTCGGAATGGCGGCCGCTTCATCCACCAGCAGCAGATCGGGATTCATCGCCTCGTGCACCAGCCGATCCGGCGAACAGTAGCTCAGCCCACTCAGCTGTTCAGGCGTGGTATCGAGCCCGCGAGCGGCGTGGGCAAACAGGGTCGCCACTGTTGCCTGCGATGGGGCAGTCACCACTATGTTCAGCGCGGGCTGCTGACGCAGCAGTTCGGCGGCGGCCAGCCCCAGCAGCGCACTCTTGCCACGACCGCGGTCGGCACTCAGCACCTGCGGCCGGCGGCGATGACCGTGCAACACCTTGTGGATGGCGGGCAGTGCCCGCGCCTGATCGCAGCTCAATGGCTGCTCGGGCCCAAGCGGTTGCCACGGCTGCGAGCAAATCGGCGGCGCCAGCGAGAGGGCAGGATCCCCGTCCAGCAACCGCACCAGCCGGGCGATAAAGCCGTGACCGGCCCGACTGGCCTCCTCCGGCTGGGCCACCAGCCGGATCCGGTCGGGATCCGGCCATGCGGGCCACTGCGCTCTGGGTGGCGTCAACAGCAACAGCAAGCCACCGGCGCGCAGAGTGCCAGCCAGCGCCCCGAAGGCGTCGGGATGAAAGCCGCTGAAGGCGTTGAACACCAGCGTGTCGCACTCCTGACCAAGCCGCTGCAGCGCCTTGGCGGCCGGTTGCGGGGCATAGCACTCGGGCCCGGCTCCCAGCCAGAAGACCGTCTCGCCGAGCAGGGATTGGGCGCGGGCAATGCAGTCGGCCTCCTCCCCCTCCAGCCAGATCAGGCGCCGTTCACCGGCGCGGGCCAGCGCCTCGCGCAGGCTGTTGAGCTCTTGCGGCGTCATGAAGCCTGGCTGTCAGCCGGTTTGCGGGGCTCGAACATGCGCTCCCCCATCTGATCGATAAAGGTGTGAGCCTTCTGCACCATGAAGCGCTCGGCATCGGCCGGGTTGGCAAACAGATCGGAGCGGATAAAGCGGTGGGTTTGCAGCACGCCGTCCACCTCTTTGGTGATGCGGCCTGCCAGCCGATACTGGCCACCTTCGGCCATGGGTTCCGGATAGATGAGATAGCCGGCATATTCGGTGGGAGTGACTTCCGGCGCCTTGGTCGGCTCCCCCCCGAACAGGGCGCTGAACAGTTTCTTGAGCATGGTGATCTCCTCTGGTTGCCAGCATTGTCCCCAAGGGGTTGCACAGTGGCAAGCAGGGGATCTTATTACCAATGGTTATTTGCACTACGAACCATTCTCATTTAGATTTCATCTCATTACACAAGAGGTGATCATCATGTACGTCTGTTTGTGCCGCGGCATCACAGATACCCAGATCCGCAAAGCGGTGCAGTCAGGTAAAAGCGAATTCCGCCAACTCAAGCAGTCGCTCGAGGTGGGCGCCCAATGTGGCAAATGCGTGCGCATGACCATGGAGATCATTGCCGCCGAGCTCGACAAGATGGAGCAGGAGCAACACGTGCTCTACTACGAAGTGGCCTGATCCGGACACCTCTTTTCTGATGTGACCCGCCAACAGGATCACCCCTTTTCTCAGGCGAGCTGGCTCGCCAGACCTCTTGTTGTCACTTTTCTGGACTAAGCTCTAACGATCGGAGCCTCAGGCACGAACCAAGGAGCACTGTCGATGAAAGGAGATCCCAAGATCATTGCCCACCTCAACAAGGTGCTGGCCAATGAGCTGATTGCCATCAACCAATACTTCCTGCACGCCCGCATCTACGATGACTGGGGCCTCAAGGCGCTCGGGCACAAGGAGTATCACGAGTCTATCGATGAGATGAAACACGCCGACGAGCTGGTCAAGCGCGTGCTGTTTCTCGAAGGGCTGCCCAATTTGCAGGATCTGGGCAAGCTGCGTATCGGTGAAACGGTGGAAGAGATGCTGCGCTGCGACCTCTCGCTGGAGATGGATGCCATCCCCGACCTCAAGGTAGCCATCGCCTACGCCGAGTCGGTGCAGGACTACATCAGCCGCGACCTGTTCCAGGAGATCCTGGAGGATGAGGAGGAGCACGTGGACTGGCTGGAGACCCAGCTCGATCTTATCGATCGCATCGGGCTGGAGAACTACCAGCAGTCGCAACTGCATCACGGCTCCTGAGCCAGCAGGCCAGCAAGCAAAGAGACCCGCCAGCGCGGGTCTCTTCATTTGAGCAGCCATGACCCGAAAACTTTTCGACAGGATCACAGTTAATACGCCCGACACAGCATCTGTCATGGCTTTCGATTAGGATACGACTCTCTTCCAATAACAATGCTACGGACGATTTCCATGGAACAGATTGCACGCGAGATGGCGCCCCACAAACGGGTGGCACTGGTCGCTCACGACAACATGAAAAACCCTCTGCTGAACTGGGTCATGCGCCGCAAGGAGGAGCTCAAGCTCCACCACATCTATGCCACCGGCACCACCGGCACCATGCTCGGCAAAAAGGCCGAGCTGCCCATCACCTGCCTCTTCTCCGGCCCCATGGGTGGCGACCAGCAGCTTGGCGCACTGATTGCCGAAGGGAAGATCGATGTGCTGATCTTCTTTTGGGATCCCCTCAATGCGGTGCCGCACGACCCGGATGTGAAGGCGCTGCTGCGACTTGCTGCGGTGTGGAACATCCCGGTTGCCACCAACGAAGCGACCGCCGACTTCATCATGGACAGCCCCCATATGCGACAGGCGTTCAGCGTGCAGATCCCGGACTACGCCGGCTACCTCAAGGCGCGTACCGAGTGATCGGCTAACCCGTCATGCAAGAGGGCCGCAACAAGCGGCCCTCTTTAATTGGGAAAATGCATCAGCCAGGGAAACAAATCGACGCTGGCTTATAGCGCGCGGGCGAGAATGCGTGCCACCCGATCCGGGTCGATATCCTGCTGCTCACCGAGCGCAGTGCGCCCCACCCGCTTGAGGTTGGAGCAGACCGCCGGAATGCAACTTTCGCTGAGGCCATAGTCGGCCAGCCGGGTACTCAGTCCCATCTTCTGGAAGAACTGCTCGGTGCGGATAATCGCCTCTTCGATGCGCAGGGCCTTGTCCTCGCGGGTCGAATGCCACACCCGCTCGGCAAACTGGGCCAGCTTGTCCTGCTTCTGGCTCGCCCGCTCACGGAGCAGCGAAGGGAGCACCACCGCCAGACTCTGGCCATGATCCAACCCGTAGAGCGCCGTCAGCTGATGGCCGATGGCGTGAGAGGCCCAATCCTGCGGCACTCCACAACCGATAAGGCCGTTGAGTGCCAGACTGGCCGCCCACATCAGATTGGCCCGCACCTGATAGTTGGTAGGCTCCGCCAGCGCCCTGGGGCCATTCTCCACCAGCACCTGCAGCAAACCTTCCGCCAGCCGATCCTGTACCTCGCCTCCCACCGGAAAGGTGAGGTACTGCTCGGCAATATGGACGAAGGCATCCACCACTCCATTGCCGGTCTGGCGAGGCGGCAGACTGTAGGTGGTCGCCGGATCGAGCACCGCAAATTGCGGCTGCACCAGCGAGCTTCTGAAGGAGATCTTCACATCCCCCCGGCTCACCACCGAGGTGGGATTGCTCTCGGAGCCGGTCGCCGGCAGGGTCAGCACGCAGCCCATCGGCAGCGCCTTGTGCACGCTCGCCTGCTTGCCACAGATATCCCAAGGATCATCCCCCTCGTAGCAGGCGGCCGCCGCAACAAACTTGGTGCCATCGACTACCGAGCCGCCACCGACCGCCAGCAGGAAGTCGATGCGCTCGCGCTTCACCTGCGCCACCGCCTCCATCAACAGCTCGTATCTGGGATTGGCGCCGATGCCGGAAAACTCCTGCCACGTCACCCCTTCCAGCGCCCGGGTCAGCTGCTCATAGACGCCGTTTTGCTTGATGCTGCCGCCACCGTAGAGCACCAGCAGCCGGCTGCCGGACGGGATCAGTTCGGGCAGGCTGGCGATCTGCCCCTCGCCGAAACAGATGCGGGTCGGATTGGCATATTGGAAGTTGTACACGGCGGACTCCTCGACTGGCTCAATGCGCGGACATTGTGCGCCTGTGGGGAGGTGAGGTCAAAAGAGGTGGCAGAAGCTTGCCCATCGGCGGTCGACACTGGCCCATCGGTGCCGACCGGGTAGATCTCAGAACAGCGGCAGGATCAGGCAGTTTTGGCCTCATCTTTGGATGAGCTCTTCTTGCCGGTCAGGCGATCCATCGCCTCCTTGAGCATCGCCTCTCGCTGCTCGTTGAGCGGCTTGCTCTGCTCCGCCCGCTCTTCCGGCGTCAGCTTCTTGTTATCGGCGATGGTCTTGAGCTTCTCTTCGATCTCGTTGAACTTCTTGCGATCGAAACCAAGCGCCTTGTCCACCAACTGCTGCACCACGCCCCCCTTGTCGGAGCTCATATCGAGCGCCGGCGGCAACTTGTTGTTCTTGGCCAGATGTTCATAGGTCAGCACCTGCTGGGCCTGACCGGTCATGCGTTGGGTGGAGAGGCTGACCATCTCCTCCCAGCCACCGCCCTGACCGCCGCTACTGGCACTGTTGAGGGTAGCGAGGGCGCGGTTGTTGGATGCGCTCTGGGCAAGCTGCTGGCTGTAGGGTTTGATATCCATGGGGGCTCCAATTCAGTGCGCATCTGCGGCAATGGGCACAGGCTGATCCGGTCACATGGGGCGTCATGCCCCACCATTATCAATTAAACCAGCAAGTTACAGGCCAACTTGTCAGATGGTGCAAGATCCCGCGCTATGGCGGATCTCACCACGCCCCACACGCAAGGCTGGCGTCAGAATCATGACTCATCTGCTGCCGGTTCTCGCTGTTTTGGCACATTTCGCCGTCCACGCACCACGACGCCAGAGAAAAGTCAGGAACAGCCGTTCGATCACAAAACAAACAACCAGCGAGGCATACAATTTTAGCGCACATCACAACCAGCCAGCCGTGTCATGGATGATCTGTTCGTCAAACCAATAACAGGCAGACCAATCTGCCGTGCTCGCTCCGCTGCCAGTTCGGAGTTGCAGCCTCCCCACACCTCATCCCCTCGTCTGACTCTCACTCACCGCAACCCTTCGGGTACACCTATGAAAAAACACACCTTGAGTCTTCTCTCAGCCACCCTGCTCACCCTGCTTGGCACCAGTGCCGACGCCTGTACCGGCCTTATCGTCGGCAAGGGCGCCAGTGCCGATGGCAGCGTGATGATCGCCAGAAACGAGGATTTTGGCGTCAACAACTGGAACAAGTACCTCGCCTTCCGGCCCGCGCAGCAGAACGAGGGCAAACTCTGGAAGTTGGGCAACGGGCTGGAAGTGCCGATGCCCAAGGCATTTTTCGCCTACTCCGCCATCCACGACTGGGATGCCACAACCAACGACCCGGCAGGCAAATATTATGAGGAGCGCGGCATCAACGAGTTCAACGTCGCCATCTCGGCCACCACCAGTGCCGAGGTCAACGACAAGGCCCGGAAAGCCGATCCGCTGATCGAGAAGGGAGTGATTGAAGCCATCATCCCGACCCTGATCCTGCCGCAGGCCAAGACGGCCAAAGAGGGGGTCGAGCTGCTTGGACGCTATGTGGAGCAATATGGCGCCGGTGAGGGCAACAGCCTCTATCTGGCAGATGTGAACGAAGCCTGGCTGATGGAGATCGGCTCCGGCCACCACTGGATCGCGGTGCGGGTGCCGGACGACAGCTACGCCATGGTGGCCAACGGCCTGCGCATCCACGGCGTCAATCTCGACAGCGCCGATGTGCTGCACTCGCCCAAGCTGCTGGAATTTGTACGCGCACACAAACTGCTGGATAACGCCGATCCGAAAGATTTCAACTTCGCCAAAGCGTTCGGGGTGATTGCCGATCCCTACAACGTGGATCGGGAGTGGCTCGGCCAGAACATGCTGACCGCCTCCCACAAACAGGCGACCCGGCAGGCACAATATCCGCTCTTTATGAAGCCGGATTCCCCCATCGCCGTGCCGGACGTGGCCAGACTGCTGAGCGCCACCTATGACGGCACGTTGCTGGCAGGCAAGGCGGAGCGGCCGATCCGCGTCGATCGCCAGCTGGAATCCCACGTCATCCAGCTGCGCAAGGAGATGCCCAAAGAGCTGCAGGGATTGATCTGGCAGAGTTACGGCGTGCTGGCCGAATCTGTGATGGTGCCGATCTACAACGCGCTGGAATCCTACCCCCTGCCCTATCGCACCGGCAGCGACAGCTACTCCGATGATTCCGCCTACTGGCAGTTCCGCAGCCTGACTGCGCTGGCCAGCGCCGATCCGGACAAGTATCTGCCGCTGCTGCGCGGCGTCTGGAGCAAGGAGAGCAACAAGCTCTACAAGGAGGTCGCCGTGCTCGACCAGAGCCTGAAGCAGGCCTATGCCAGCGACAAGGCTACCGCCATCGGGCTGGCTGCCGACTACTCCTATGGCCAGTTGGAGCAGACCTATCAGATGGCCAAAACGCTGCGCTACAAGCTGATGACGGACCTGACCAAGCGCAGCGAGAAGAAGTATTCGCCGGAGGAGTTCAAGAAGATCATGAGCCTGTAATCGGCTCGCCAATGCAAAGAGGCTCCCACGGGAGCCTCTTTGTTTCAACCAATGCAGCGATCAGCGACGGCTGATATTGAGCGGGCCGAAGGTCTGCGCCACCGGCATGATTTCGATGCTGTTGATGTTGACGTGGGCCGGTTGCTGGCTCACCCAGAGCACGGTATTGGCGATATCTTCCGGCTGGATCGCCTCCACCCCCTGATAGACGGAGGCCGCCTTGGCATCGTCACCGTGGAAGCGCACGTTGGAGAACTCGGTGCCGCCGCACAGGCCCGGCTCCACGTTGGTGACGCGGATGGCGGTGCCCGCCAGATCGGCGCGCAGGTTGAGGCTGAACTGCTTCACGAACGCCTTGGTGGCGCCGTAGACGTTGCCGCCCGGATAGGGGTAGGTGCCCGCGATGGAGCCGATGTTGATGACGTGGCCGCGATTGCGCGCCACCATGCCCGGCAGCAGCAGTCGGGTGAGCAGGGTCAGGCCGCTGATGTTGGTGGCAATCATCTGCTCCCAATCTTCCAGATCCGCCTTGTGGGCCGGCTCCAGCCCCAGCGCCAGACCGGCGTTGTTGACCAGCAGATCCACTTCGCTCCACTCGGCTGGCAGAGCGGCGATGGCGGCGCGGGTAGCCGCCTTGTCCTGCACATCGAATGCCAGCGGCAGGAACTGTTCGCCCAGCTCGTCGGCCAGCGCAGCCAGCCGCTCGGCACGGCGACCGGTACCGATCACCTTGTAGCCCGCCTGCACCAGCTGGCGGCTGATGGACTCACCAAAACCGGACGAGGCGCCCGTTACCATTGCTATCATCTGAACCTCCATTATCTCAACCGATATTGTTATTTATGTTGTTGAAACCAATCTGATTTATTCATCGCTCAATTCACGTCCGGTCGCCTTGCGCCAGACAAAAACCGCCAGATGGAGCAGCAACAAGCCCGAGCCACCCAGCGCAAACAACAGGCCGGTGAGGGCGTTGACCGAAGTGTCGGCACCGCACCACCACCAGACCAGCCAGCCAATCAGGCCGATGACGAAGGTCTGGATGGCGCAGACCGGACAGCGCCCCAGCTTGGCCCTTATGGCGGTGGCAAGACAGTTGTCGCAGCTCATCCTGCTCCTCGATTCTGCTCGTTCAACATGATCAGTTGGCCTGCGCAGAGGGCTTGCGCGCCTGAGTGCGAGCCACTCTGCGCCGCTCACGCTCCTCGTCGCTCACCAGCGGCAGCACCAGCCGGTGGGCGTGCTGGTCGCGGCCATAGTAGTCCGCCAGCCGCTGCTGGGGGCGAAATCCCAATCCCTGATAGAGCGCCAGCGCCTCTTCGTTGGCGTCCCCCACTTCGAGGCGAATCGCCCCCCAGCCAGCGGCCTTGCCCTCGCGGATCACCTGCTCCAGCAGACGGCGGGCCCAGCCCAGACGGCGCACCGTCCAGCGGATGGCCAGCGCCTGAATGACCAGCCGATCCCAGCCTCTGTGCTCCAGCAGGCAGAGATAGCCCATCAGCTGATGTTTCTCGTCCAGCAGCAACAGGGTGCGCCCCTTGGCGTGGGCCAGCAGATAGTGCCAGCGGCTGCGGCCAAAGGCGACTTCGGGAGGAAAACAATAGCGTTCCAGATTCACGATGGCGCCCAGATCATCGGTTCGGGCCGCACGTACGGTCAACACGGGGAGTCCTTGTTCGGTTATTTATCCTCAGCACCAAAAATGCGACTTGTATCACAAGTTACCAAGGCGTCATATTAGGCACTGTAACCTCTTGTTTCCCCTCGCGCCATTGTCGTGCTTGTCGGTGCATCGAAGCCCACTGGGGATCCTGCCTGTTCAGGCAGTCTGATCTGTGGAGCCGAAAATATGAGTACCTATGTCATCGTCGAAGAGCTGGGCGACTGGCCTTGCCATGCCGATTATCTGCTGACCGCCCGCACCTATCTGCAACATGGCGTGCCGACCACCGGCGGCCGACCCCGCATCATCAACCTCTGCCGCAATCTGGAGCACCTGAGCGCAGGCTACTACTGCTCGCTGCTGGCCCAGGCCCGCGGCCACCACTGCCTGCCGGGTCTGCAGGCCATCAGCCGACTGCAACCCCAGCAGCCACCGGCCAAGCTGTGGCGCAAGGCACAGGGGTGGCTGGCCCAGCAGAGCGAGGATCGGATCCGGGTACGCGCCATCTTCGGCCAGTGTGAACAGAGCGAGCTGGCGGGGCTGGCCCGCTACTACTATGGCCTGAGCCAGCTGCCGCTGCAGGAGCTGACCCTCAAGCGCGGCCGCCACGGCTGGTCGGTGCGCCAGCAGCAGAGCCTGTCGCCGCTGGAGCTGAGCCCAAGCGAGAAAGAGTTGATGCTGCACCACGCTCAGGCACTGGTGGGGACCGGTGACGAGGAGCAGGCGGCGCAGCTCTACCAGCTCGCCATTCTGGTGGATCCCGATGACGGCCGTGCCAGCAGTGACGGGCTGGCGCTGGAGCGCTTTATCCGTGCTGCTGCAGCCCAAGGCATCCGGGCCGAGATCCTGCCACCGTCGGCCATAGAGCGGCTGCCGGAGTTCGATACCCTCTGGCTGCGCGCCGAAACCGCAGTCGGCCACTACACCTTCGAATTTGCCCATCGCGCCGAACAGCTCAAGATGCCGGTGATCGACAGCTCCCGCGCCATCTTGGCCTGCAGCAACAAACTCTACCTCTACGAGCTGATGGTGCGCAGCGGCGTGCCCATGCCGCCCACCATGGTGGTCACCCGCCGCGGCCGCCACCATGTGGACGAGCTGGTACAGCGGCTCGGCCTGCCGCTGATGGTGAAGGTGCCCGACGGGGCGCAGGGACGGGATCTGGCCATGGCCAGCGATGAGCAGCAGCTGGCCCGCCTGCTGGACGAGGGGCTGGGCCGCTCCGCCCTGCTCTTGGTGCAGAGCCGGATCCCCGCCGAGTTCGACTGGCGCATCGGCTTTCTCGACGGCTCGCCGCTGTTTGCCTGCCGCCGCTACCGGCCCGAACCCGGCAACCGCATCCGCCGCCGCAAGCACCCCCTCGACATGAGCCGCATCGAGGCGCTGCCGCTTAACGAGGTGCCGGAGCGGGTACTGCAGACCGCTCGCCGCGCCGTCCATCAGCTCGGTAATGGCCTCTACGGGCTCGATTTGCGCCAGCAGGGGCGCGACTGCGTGCTGCTGGAGATCGTCGACAACCCCTGGATCCGCGGCGATATCGAAGACAAGGAGGCGCAGGATCTCTACGAGCGACTGGCCCGCGCCTTCCGCCAGCGGCTGGAAAACCGGGGCCAGAGCACCGCATAACCCCGCCATGACTTTGTCGCCCACAATGACAGAGAGGGCCCCGCGATGGGACCCTCTCTCATATCAAAGCGTGCTGTGGCTGACTTATTGCAGACGCAGGAAACGCCCGCTCAAGGGCAGTATCTCCACCGTCACGCTGCTGCCGCCAATGGCCAGACTCTCGCCGCTTTGCAGATCCACCAGCGCGCTGCCGCTGCGCAGTTTGCCCGCCGGCAGGTTGTAGCTGAGCGCCGTGGTGGAGAGGTTGAGCAGGTAGACTATCTGCTCCCCCGCCGTCTGCTTGATGTCACCATAGAGACTGCCCTCGGCCACCAGTTTGACTCGCTCTCCCTGATAGAGAGCGGGGTGCGCGGCACGCATCGCCAGCAGCTGGGCCAGCCACTCTTTCAGCTCGGCCTGTTCGCTACTTGGCACAAAACCGGTGACAGCGGGCACCTTGCCATCGCTGCGGGCCACATGATCGTCGCACAAGCCCTGCGCTGCGCAGTCACCACCAACCTTGGCGGCAAAGCCCGGCACCTCGTCGCCAAACTCCTCGCCATAGTAGAAGGTGATGGGGCCGGAGCGGGCAGCGAGGAAACTGAAGGCCGCCTTGTGGCGCTGCCAGTACTCGGTCGACTTGAAGTTGCCACGCTCCAGCAGATCACCAAAACGCACCAGATCGTGGTTGCCCAGCATCAGGTTCGGCATGGCGTGATTCGGGTAGTTCTCCACCTTGTTCCAGCTGGCGTCGAGCACGCTGGCCCCCTGCCCGCCCTTGCCGGACTCCTCCACTGCCAGCGCCTGCACGATGCCGTAGCGCAACGGGAAGTCAAAGGCTGAGGAGAGCGCCGGATTGTCGCTGCTGCCGTAAGCCTGGGCGCGAATGTCGTCAGCCCCCTTCCACACCTCGCCCACCATATAGCCGAGAGTGCCCCACTGCTGCCCTGCCGCCTTGCGCGCTGCGCTGGCCTGCTCCACCTCGCTGCGAATGGCGCGCCAATCATCCAGCCCAAGCTGATAGGCCTGATCGAGGCGCCAGCCGTCGATGCCGTACTGCTCGACCCAGTAGCGGGCTACCTCCTTGAAGTAAGCGAGGCTCTCCGGCTTGCTGTAATCCACCAGTTGGCCGGGATAACCTGCACCGCCGCTGGTGAGGGCTGGCAGACGCCCCTCTGGCGAGGGCTTGCTCACCCCCACCTTGTTGACGTGGCCAAACACCCCGTCGAGGAAGACATGGAGGCCGCGCTGGTGCGCCCCGTCCACCAGCTGCTTGAGCTTGGCATTGCTGCCGAAGTTGGGGTCCACGGTGAAAAAGTCGCAGGCGAAGTAGCCGGTGGCATCGAGCTTGTTATCGCCGCCTTGCCCCGCGCAGGAGTCGAACACCGGGGTGAGCCAGATAGCGTTGACGTTGAGACTCTTGATGTGGTCGAGACTGTCGATGATCCCCTGCAGATCGCCGTTGTGCTGGGAGGGGCCATAGCCAACGCCGTAGTTGGCGCTGCCGTCACCATCGGCAAACGACTCCACCATCACCTGATAGATGCGCAGGTTGCAGGCGGGTTGATCGTCGCCATAGCAGGCACGACTGGCCGTGGCGACCGGAGGGTGGGTGACCGGCGGATTGACGACGGGGGGAGCGCTCTCCCCGCCTGAACTCCCGCTGCCGCCGCAAGCCGCAAGTAACAGGGCGGCCCCGAGCAGGCCGCCATAGCGCAACGTTCCCTGTTTCATTGTTATGTTCCCGCTGTGAGAGCAGGCGTCTTATACGCCTGTTTTTCACCATGATAGCGATGCTCACACAGCGGTGTCTGTGACTGAAAACGTTATCTGACTCAACTGGTTAGAGCACACCTGCCGAGGCAAAGCGGTAGTTGACAGAGAGCCAGTAGGAGCGACCCGGCTCGGGGATGCGGCCGCTCTGCTCATAGCCCAACCCGGCCTGACTGGCGTGCACCGACTTGGAGAGGTGCTCGTAGTAGAAGGTGTCGAACAGGTTGTCCACCCCGGCCGAAAGCTGCCACCCTTTGGCAAACTGCCAAGCGCCGCTCAGGTTCATGGTGAAGAAGCCCGGAGTCTCCCCCTGATCCTGACCCGCAACGGTGCCGGACCAGAGATCAACCCGATCCTGCGCCGCTAGGGCGCGTCCCAGCAGGGTGAAGTTCAGCGCCTCGTCCGGCTGCCAGCCCAGCGCCAACTTGCCATCGAGCGGTGGCATCTGGGCCAGCGGTTTGTTGTCGCTCTGGTTTTCGCCATAGACCACCGCCAGACCACCATCGAGACGCCACTGCTCGGCAAACTGCCAGCGCCCTTCCAACTCGCCACCTCGGGTCTGGGCATCGATATTGCGCACCTTGTTCGACTTGCTGTTGTAGAGCAGGTAGTCCTTGATGTCAGCGCTAAAGAGGGAGAGGGTCAGGTCCAGCTCGCGGCTGCGCAAAGCCAGCCCCGCATCCCACTGACGGCTGCGCTCCGGGTTGAGGGTAAACGGGGTACTGTCCTTGCTGCGCTCCCAGTAGTCCGGCACCCGCTCCGCCTGCCCCCAGGCCAGATAGCTGGACCAGCGGGGCGACCACTGGTACTCATAGCGGCCAAACCCGCTGTTCAGACTCAGGGTATCGCTGTAGAGGGTCTGTTCACCGGCGCCATAGCGGGTGGTCTCGACCCTATCCTGACGATAACCACCCTTGTAGCTGTGAGCCCCCTGCTGACGACCCAGTTCGGCGAAGCCGCCCTGCTGCTCGAAACGCAGGGTGCGCTGGCGATCCTTGGTGGCATAGTCGACCCCACTCCGACTGCGGTGCTGATCCCGGTTGCTGTCGAGCCCGGCGGTCAGCAGCCAGTCTGCTGGCAAGGCGATGTCGTTGGCCCAGCGACCGCCGGTGTTGCGGCGATCCGGGTTGGAGAGCATCTTCATGCCGCTGTTTTGCCGCAGGCTGAAGTTGTCCATGATGTGGTCTATGTAGTTGTCCCACAGGGTCAGCTCGCTGCGCTGCCAGTGAGTGGTGATCTGCTCCTGCTTGAGCTTCAGCCCGAAGGATTCGCGATCAAACATGGGGCCATCCATGGTGCGATCCGCATAGGCGGCGCGGGCGTTGCTGCGCTCGGCGGTGAGCTCCAGCCAGGTGTGCTCCCCCGGCGTCCAGCCCAGCTGGGCGGTGCCGTTCTCGCGGCGATAGAAAGATCGCACCTTGTTACCGTGACCATCGCGGTAATCGTCGCTGTCGGAGTGGGTGAACTGACCGCGCAGATAACCATCGGTCGAACCCGCCGTCATATCCACCATCTGGTCATCACGGCCAAAGCTGCCATAAAGGGCCGAGGCATCGGCCTTGAGACCCGGTGCGGTGAACTCGGGTCTGTCCCGCTCGAACAGCACGGTTCCCGCTAGGGTGGCACCCTGCTCGAGGGATTGCGGCCCCTTCAGCACCCGGATCCGGTCAAAGGATTGGGGGAACACATAGGCCGTGGGCGGGTCCATCCGACCGCCACACCCACCGGCCAGCATGCCGCCATCCATCTGCACGTTGAGACGGGACATCCCCATCCCCCGCAGTACAGGGTCGCCACCGAGCCCCCCTTTGCGCACCATGCTCATGCCGGTGACATTCTTCAGATAACCGGCGCCGTCGGCAGCGGGCATAGGGGAACCGGGCTTCTTGGGATCCAGTGTCACCTCCAGGGTGCTGGCGGGGCGGGTTGCCACCACCACCATGGGATCCAGCTGTTGAACCGACTCCTGACCGGCAGCGCCGTGACAGGCGAGCCCACCAACCAGCAGGGCAAGGGGGGTGCGCATATGACAAGCCATACATTTTCCTTATGTATTTGTTTGTTTTGTTATTTTCATTCAACCAACCAAACCTTTCAGCAAGGGAAAGGTTTGCCATCTGGCCGCAAAAAAGGCCTGCGGCGCGAAAGCGGCAAGCCTCTGTCAGGTGAAGCGAAGGCAAGTTGGCAAAATGTTGCGCAGGTTTTACCCAAGTTGGCTCAGAAAGGCAAACGGGCAAACATTCCAGCAACAGGAATCTGGCGTTGGCTCACAAAAAATGGGGATTAGCTGAAGGCTTCCCGCTCATCAATGGGAGAGATGAGGTGATAGACCTCATGAGCGGATAGCGTGCAGCCAACAGGCCACTCCAGCTGGTGGTGACGGTTGATGAAGACCCGGGCGCAGTGACGCTCGCTCTCCAGCTTTGCAAACAGCGGCTGGGTTCGCCAGGGGGTCAGATCCAGCACCCCCGTGGTGCCATCCGATAACACCAGAAACAGGCGCCATCCCCGCACATACTCGACATCGATAAAGACCGGCATCCCTTCGGCTCCGATTGAGATAATTCGCGGCAATTATAAACACCGGTTCCCCATCCATACACGCTGTGGCTCACATTTTATCCAGCAGATTATTCTGTGCTCATTAGTGGCGCGACATCACATTTTTAGATGATAAATGTGTTAATGCCAACTTTTAACAAACTTGAATGCAACCTTAACCAATTCGATCTGTCATAACCTCACAACAACTAAAAAAACGTCTGTGGACAGACGTTTACAGTCTCATTCAGGAACAAACATGACAGACCTAAAACAGCGACTCGGCCCGTTTTGGCCCTTCGCCGTCTTCTGCGCGCTCGCGCTTTTCTCTCTCTCTTTCAGCCGAATCGCCCTCGGTCTCTGGCAACTGGAACGGGTGGATGCCGTGGCCGGTTGGCAGGAGATGCTGCTGCAAGGGATCCGGGTCGACTTTGCGACCCTCTGCTGGGTCTGGGGTGTCCCCGCCATGCTCACTCTGCTGCTGGCAGGCCCCAATGCCATCGGCCGAGGCTGGCTGCAACTGATGCGCGTCTGGCTGACCGTCGGACTCTGGCTGATGCTGTTCCTCGAGATCTCCACCCCCTCGTTTGTCACCGAGTATGGCGTGCGCCCCAACCGCCTCTATGTGGAGTACCTCATCTATCCAAAAGAGGTATTCGCCATGCTGTGGGCGGGCCGCAAAGCCGAACTGCTGCTGGCTGTACTCTTCAGTGGCGCCGTGCTGACCGGCGGTTGGTGGTTGAGCGGCCGTCTGGTGCGTGGCATCGGCTTCCCCCGCTGGTATCTGCGTCCGGCCTTCGCCCTGCTCATTCTGGCCATAGGTTTTCTCGGTGCCCGCTCCAGTCTCGGCCACCGCGCCCTGAACCCGGCCATGGTCGCCTTTGCCGAGGATCCGCTGGTCAACTCGCTCACCGTCAACTCCGCCTACTCCCTCTTCTTTGCCATGAAGCAGATGGGCGCCGAGGAGGATGCCGGCCAGTTTTACGGCGAGATGACCCCTCAGAAGGTGCTCGAGGTCATGCGCAAGGAGAGTGGCCGTCCGGCCAGTGATTTCAACTCCGAGCTGCTGCCCAGCCAGACCTTCAACGAGGCGAGCTTCCAGGGTAAACCGAAGAATCTGGTGATCCTGCTGCAGGAGAGTCTGGGTGCCCAGTTTGTCGGCTCCCTCGGTGGCCTGCCGCTCACCCCCAACATCGATGCCCTGTCGCAGCAGGGCTGGGCCTTCGAGCAGCTCTACGCCACCGGCACCCGCTCGGTGCGCGGTATCGAGGCAGTACTGACCGGCTTCACGCCAACCCCGGCACAGTCGGTGGTCAAACTCGGCAAGAGCCAGACCAACTTCTTCACCATCGCGGATCTGCTCAAACAACGGGGTTACGACACCAGCTTTATTTATGGCGGCGAGAGTCACTTCGACAACATGCGCAGCTTCTTCCTCGGCAATGGCTTCACCACCATCGTCGAGCAGAAGGATTTCGACAATCCGGTGTTCAAAGGGTCATGGGGGGCTTCCGACGAGGATCTGATGGCCAAGGCCGACGAGACCTTCAAGGCGTTGCACAAGGAGGGTAAACCCTTCTTCAGTCTGGTGTTCAGCTCCAGCAATCACGATCCGTTCGAATTCCCGGACAAGCGCATCGAACTGTTCGAACAACCCAAACAGACCCGCAACAACGCGGCCAAGTATGCGGATTACGCCATCGGCGAATTCTTCAAGAGGGCGAAACAGTCCGAATACTGGCAGGACACCCTGTTCCTGGTCATCGCCGATCACGACAGCCGGGTCAGTGGCGCCAGTCTGGTGCCCATTCCCCGCTTCCATATTCCGGGGGTTATCGTGGGCGACGGTATTGCGCCGAGAAAGGATCCGCGCATCGTCAGCCAGATCGACATGGCGCCGACCCTGCTCTCCCTGATGGGTATCAGTGCCGACTACCCCATGCTCGGCAAGGATCTGACCCGCATGCCTGCCGACTGGCCGGGTCGGGCCATCATGCAGTACGACAAGAACTTCGCCCTGATGCGCGGCAAGGATGTGGTGATCCTGCAACCGGAGCGGGCGGCAGAGGGCTATGTCTACGACAATGCCAGCGAGAAGCTGACACTGGCGGCGCAGCCGGACGCTTTGAAAGAGGATGCCCTTGGTCTTGCCCTGTGGGGCAGCATGGCCTATCAGAAGAGTCTCTATCAGACGGCCAAGGATGAACGCACCGCCGCCAATTGAGCCGCCCGTGCTGATTCAGCCGATAGCAGAATGGAAAAACCGCCAGCTGGCGGTTTTTCCATCTATTCATACTGTCAGCCCGCAGGCCGTTATGGCTGGGGAAAGCAGGGAAGGGAGCGGCTGAACTTGTGCTCGAATACCAGCGAGGTTTCGAGGTGCACCACCTCTTCGCGGGAGGTGAAGTGATCAAAGACGAAGTTGCGCAGGTGCTCGGTATCGGAGACACAGAGGTGCACCAGAAAATCATCCTTGCCGCCCATGTGGAACAGACTGATCACTTCAGGCAGCGCCAGAATGGCATCGCGGAAGGCATCGATGATCTGACGGCTGTGGCGGGCCAGCTGCAGGGAGACCATGGCCTGAATGTGACCACCGAGGGCCTGATAATCCACTTCGCAGTGCGCCCCCTTGAGCACGCCATCCTGCTGCAACTTGCGCACCCGCTCCAGACAGGTGGAGGGGGCAACGCCCACCAGCGCGGCCAGATCCTTGTTGGTCATGCCCGCATCCCGAAACAGATGGGCCAGGATATCCAAATCCAGTTGATCCAGGTTTCTCATCTTAACTCCTTGAACCGCTCAATTTTTTAGACTCTGCCCGTAAACCGGGGCAAACACAACGGCCATTGACATCCCCCCTGCCCCGCCTATCCTTGGCGCCATTCACCGGCCGCAGCCCTGCGGCCACCACGCGAGGATCCGCCATGCACCCGTATCACCCCTTCTGGAGCCTTGAGGTTCCCCGTGTCGACGGTCAGCTGCTGCTGACCCCCTGCCCCGGCACCCAGCAGGTGCCGCTGACCCTGGCGCTCGATCAACTGCGGTTGGCCGGTGCCCACGGAGTGGTGACCCTGATGACAAGCGCCGAGTTGATCCGACTCGAACTGGCGCAGCTCGGCCAGCAGGTCGAGCACGAAGGGATGCGCTGGTTCCATCTGCCCATCGAGGATGATCTGGCCCCCGACACCGACTTCGAGGCGGCCTGGCAACAGGCGCTGCCGCAGCTGCGCGAGCTGCTGGGGGATGGCAAACATCTGGTCATCCACTGCAAAGGGGGCAGCGGTCGTACCGGTCTGGTCGCCGCCGCGCTGCTGATGACCCTCGGCCAGCCACAGAAAGAGGCGATGGCCGCCATCAAGGCCCACAGACCCAAGGCGTTTACCCTGGCCTGCCACCACCAATGGCTCGACCAGCTGGCCGAGCGGCTGGCGCAGGGCGACTGACTACTTGCCTCCCTGAGCGTAGGTAAAGACCTTGCCGATATCTTCCACCCGATAGCTGGTGAGCTGATAGACGTAGTAGTTGAGCCAGTTGGCAAACAGCAGATGACCGTGGCTGCGCCAGCTGGCGCGCGGCGTCCGGCTCGGATCGTTATTCGGGTAGTAGTTGACCGGAATGGCCGGGGCGAGCCCTGCCGCCAGATCCCGCTGATACTCCCCGTCCAGCGTCAGGGCATCGTACTCCGGGTGCCCGGTGACAAACACCTGACGACAATCCTTGGTCGCCGCCAGATAGACCCCCGCCTCTTCTGACTCGGCAAAAATCTGCAAGTCGGTATGGGCACGGATCAGATCGCCATCAAACGCCGCATAACGGGAGTGCGGGGCGACGAACTCGTCATCGAAACCACGCAGCAGCGGCTCATGCTCATCGAGACGATGGTGGCGGTAAACCCCGGAGAGCTTCTCGCCGTGGGTCTGCTTCTCCATACCATACAAGGCTTTCAGCGCGGCCTGCACCGCCCAGCAGAGGAACAGGGTGGAGGTGACATGCTGATGGGACCACTCGATGATCTCTACGATGCGCGGCCAGTAGACCACCTCCTCGAATTCCACCAGCCCGAGCGGCGCGCCGGTAATGATCATGCCATCGTAGTTGTTGCCACGCACCTGATCGAAGTCGTGATAGAAGTTCTCCAGATGGGCCTGCGGCGTATTCTTTGACTCCCTGTCATCGATGCGCAGCAGATCCACATCCACCTGCAGCGGCGAGTTGGAGAGCATCCGCATCAGCTGGATCTCGGTCTCAATCTTCTTTGGCATCAGGTTGAGGATGAGCACCCGCAGCGGACGGATGTTCTGGGTGACGGCCCGGGATTCCGTCATCACGAAGATGTTCTCCTGCCCCAGCACTTCGGCGGCGGGTAACTGATCCGGGATCTTGATCGGCATGCTTACTCCCTGTACTGCATCAGTAAATATGTCTGGACATCCAGAAGCCTATAATAAAGCTCCTGCCCTGTCATCAGATACCTTTTGTATTCACCCCCGCCTTTGACTAGCATACGGCTCAGTGTGTCTCCTGCTTCCAAGATAATGACCGGTATCAAGATTTCCGTAGATCGACTGCAAGTCGGCAACTATGTATCCCTGCCACTGGGGTGGCGCGAACACCCGTTCCTGTTTTCCAGCTTCAAGATCAAAAGTGAAGAAGAGATCGAGCTGATCCGCCGTCTCGGCCTGAAACTGGTCACCATCATTCCCGACAAGAGCGACGTTCCGCCCAAGCCCCTCAATCAGGTACAGCCTCAGCAACAAGAGAGCGCAGACGCCGCCCAGCGCCAGGCCCAGATGCAGCAGGAGAAAGATCGCCGCATCGAGCAGTTGCAACTCTATCGCCGCAATCTGCAGCAGTGCGAGAAGCAGTTCCAGCAGTCGCTGGCGCAGGTGCGCAGCGTGATGAGCAAGATCCAGTCACGCCCCCTCAATGCCATCGGCGAGGCGCAGGAGCTGGTCAACGCCATGACCGAGCAGCTGCTCTCGGTTGACGAGATGGTGCTTCATCTGGTCTCCGACAGCGAGGATGGCAACAACCTCTACTTCCACTCCCTCAATGTGAGCGTGCTCAGCATGCTGCTGGCCAAGGAGTGCTGCATGACGGCCGACGAGATCCGTCAGGTCGGCATGGGGGCGCTGTTCCACGATATCGGCAAGCTGAAGATCCCGAGCCAGATCCTGCGCAAGACCGAGCCGCTGACCAAGCCGGAGCAGAACCTGATGGCCCAGCACCCGCGCTACGGGCTGGATCTGCTCAATCTGGCCAAGGATTTCCCGGCCGAGGCGAAGGGGATCGTGCTCCATCACCATGAATATCTCGATGGCAGCGGGCCGGAAGGGCTCAAGGGTGGCCAGCTCGATCCGCTGACTCAGATGGTGTCGCTGATCAACGAGTACGATAACCTCTGCCACATGCAGGCCAAGGTGCCCTACTCGGCCCTGAGCGGCCTCTACAAGCAGCGCAAGGCGCAGTTCAATCCGGAGTACCTCAGCATGCTGATCCGGTTGATGGGGATCTATCCCCCCGGCAGCGTGGTGCAACTCTCCAACGGTCAGGTGGGGCTGGTGATGTCGGTCAACGCTTCCCGCCTGCTCTACCCCTCGGTGCTGGTCTACGATCCGCGCATTCCCCGTCAGGAAGCGGCCATCATCGACCTGCAGCAAGCCGAACTGTCGATCGCCAAGGTGATCCACCCCAAACGGCTGCCACCCGCCGTGTTCGAGTACCTCAATCCGCGTACCCGGATCAGCTACTACTTCGAGCACAACAAAGCCTGATTGTGTTGGCCCGAGGCCAACCATTGCCACCCGTTTAATCCAAGGAGCCTGCCATGCGTATCGAGATCATCAGTACCGGAGACGAAATAGTGACGGGTCTGGTGGTGGATACCAACGCGGCCTGGCTCAGCGCTCTGCTGCTGGAGCAGGGCTGGCAGGTGCGCCGTCGCCTGACGGTGGGGGACAACCTCGCCGACCTGAAAACGGTGCTGCAAGAGAGTGCCAGCCGCGCCGAGGTGGTGCTGGTGTGTGGCGGGCTCGGGCCCACTGCCGACGACCTCACTGCTCAGGCGGCAGCTGAAGCCTTTGAACAGCCGCTCACCCTTTTCCCCGACTGGCTTGCTACCATCACAGCCCGCTACGCCAGCCGTGGTCGCCCCATGGCACAAAGCAATGCCAAACAGGCCTGGTTGCCGCAGGGGAGCGAAATCCTCGACAACCCGGTCGGCACCGCCTGCGGCTTTGTGGTGCGAAGTGGCCAGAGCCAGCTCTTCTTCACCCCGGGCGTGCCGTTCGAATTCAAGCAGATGGTGCGCGAGCAAATTCTGCCGCGCCTCAAACAGCTGGCCGGTGCGCAGATCGATACCGAGCTGCGTCGCTTTTACACCTTCGGCATCTCGGAATCAGCCCTCAGCGATATGCTGGATGGCGCCCCCTGGCCGATGGGTATCGAGCTGGGTTACCGATCCTCCATGCCCCTTATCGAGCTGAAACTGATCGGCCACAGCGCCAGTGCCGCTGATATGGAGAGTGCCGAGCGCCGACTGCTGGATACGATCCGCCCCTGGCTGGTTGGCAGCGGAGATACGGAACCGGCGCAGCAGATCCTCGCGCTGCTGCAAGGCAAACCGCTGGCTCTGCTGGAGGGAGAGAGTGGCGGCGCTCTGCTGGCGCTTTGTCACGGCCATTCCCGGCTGGAGGCCAACTTCAGTACGCTACTGGCCGATGAGCTGGCGCAACTGCCGACCGCCGATGCGGGCCTGCAACTGACCATAGGGCGAGAGGGCGCAGAGGGGGTGCCACTGCTGCTCAGCGCCGATGGAAAACACGTCGGTCAGACGGTCAAGGTCCGCCACCCCGACCCGGAGAGCCGCCGCAAGATCCTCGCCTTTGCCGCCCTCGACATGCTGCGCCGCCATATGCTGGGTGAACCGGTGCTCGGCGATTACCTCACCCTGGCCAGAACAGCCCAGCGCAGCTGATAACCACCTCCCCCCTGCCAGCGACCCTATGTCGCTGGCGCTGCGATCCGTCTTTTCACTCCGTTTCCAAACAGCGCCCACATTTATCTGGCCGCCATCACCGATTTGACTTCAATTCATTGACCATTCAGAGGAAATATCTGAATACTGCCCACTCTCAGGGTTGGCGACTCGCTTTATTAATCATTGAGAGATTAAATGACAGTAGAGGAGCGAGCCGATCGCTCCGTTCTCATCCAGCAAGGAGATGCGGTGTTAAGCAAAGAGTGGTTGCTGCTATCAAGCGATATGGAACTGGTCTGCCTGCGGATTGCCGCCGGTCTCACCAAACCTGTCACGGAACAGGATGTGCAGGCTCTGCTGCTCGCTTCCAACTGTCGCCGCTATCAGCCGCTGCCCGAGGGGATCAAACAGGCCATCAGCCTGCTCAACACCCTGCTCACCAACCCTGCCGCCCCCGTCCCCGCCAACCCCATCCCTGTCGGCAAGCGTCAGGATGCCCGACTCGCCGTAATAGTGGAGAAGGATCGCATGAGCGCCATCGCCCAGATCACTGCCGACTGGGGGGGCAAGTATGTGACGCTGGAACAGCTGAAAGAGGCGATCGCCATCAGCGAAATCAAACAGGGGGTGAGTGAGCAACTGCTCACCGCTGCCATCCAGTCGGCCAAGGAGGCCGCCCCCGGCAGTCAGCTCAAGCTGGTGATTGCCAACGGCCAGCCAGCCGTCAATGGTCAGGACACTCGCTATGAGCGGCTGGTGGAGACCCCGGCCGAACGGATCCTCAAACCGCAGGAGTTGGGTCATGGCAAGGTCGACCTGCGGGATCTCGGCTCCATCGTCACCGTCAAGGCCGGCGCTCCGCTGATGCGCCGTCATCCGGCCACCGTCGGGGTGCCCGGTTTTACCGTGACCGGTCAGGACCTACCAGCCAAGGATGGCAAAGACAGTCCGATGAGTGCTGGCGAGGGTACCTTTATCTCCCCCGACGATCCCGACCTGCTGATTGCCGGTCGGGCTGGCCTGCCCTGTCAGGAGAAAGCAGGCATGAAGGTGGACGAGGTGCTCAGCGTAAAACAGGTGGATGCCCGCCACGGCCATATTGATTTTGAAGGGGGCTTAATCGTCAGCGGCGACGTCAACCCGGGCATGAAGATCCGGGTCAGCGGTGACATCGTGATTGGCGGCTTTATCGAAGGGGGCTGGATCGAGGCGGGGGGCAGCATTACGGTACGCCACGGCATCATTGGCCGCCGCAACGAGCAGGGGGAGTACCTTTGCCAACTCAATGCGCAGGGGGAGATCCACGCGAGCTACGCCCAGTATGCCCAGCTGGAAGCGGGGGGGGATATCCAGATCCAGAGCCAGCTCAGCCACTGCTACTCCCGCAGCGGACAAGACATCAAGGTGGGCGATAGCAACATGCGCAAAGGCACTCTGCTGGGGGGCACCAGCATTGCCAATCGCCTGATCATGGCCCCCAGCCTGGGGGCCGAGGCCGCCAACCATACCCGGCTGCAGATCCTTGGCGGCTACTTCACCCACAAGGAGCAGGAACACCAGCTCAAGCTACGCCAGCAGGCGTGTCAGGCCCAGCTGGAGAAAATCAAGGAGCTGGTCATGAAGTTGCTGCAACTGCCCGGCGACAAGCGCAATCCGGATACCCTGCTCAAGCTCAAACCGATCCGGGACCATCAGCTGGCCGAACTGGCCCAGCTCGATGAGCAGCTCACCGCCAACCAGGAGGAGCTGCGAAACTTGATGGCTCAGATGGAGGTCATTGCCACCCAGCACCTCTACTCCGGCCTCGAGGTCGAGATGGCCAGCTTCAAACGCAAGGTTACCATCACCCGAGGCCCTACCCGCCTGATCATCCATGATGAAACCCTGGAGATGACCCCTTACGAGGGACACAAATAGCTCAACCGGCACGGCCCCATCGCTGAACCGGCCGTGATCCCGCCGCCGATTTTCGCTACACTCGCCACTTCCTTGGCCCCACCGGGCGGGCCACCCAGACTCAGGTAGTGAGAGATGTACAAGCTGATCGCATTGGATATGGATGGCACCCTGCTCAACCCGCAGGGCCAGATTACTCCCCGCACCCACGCCGCCATCAGCGCCGCGCGCGCCAAAGGGGTAACCGTTGTGCTGGCCTCCGGCCGCCCGCTGGAAGGGATGAGCCGCTATCTGGAAGAGCTCGGCCTCACCACAGAGCATGACTACGTCATCTGCTACAACGGCGCTCTGGTACAGCAGGTTGCCGATCAGCGCATCATCCGCAGCCAGCTGCTGACCGGCAGTGACGCCAGCGCCGTCGCCAAACTGGCTGACGAGCTGGAGGTGAACGTCCACGGTTTCTCAGTCACCCAGGGCCTGATCAGTCCCCGTGTCAGCACCTACACCGAGCACGAATCCCGCCTGATCGGCATGCCGATCAATCTGATCGACTTCGCTACCCTGCCTGCCGACGAGCAGATCATGAAGGTGATGATGATCGACGAGCCGCCCCAGCTCTCCCGCGCCATCGAGCGACTGCCTGCTGAGCTCTATGAGCGCTATACCGTGGTACAGAGCGCCCCCTTCTTCCTCGAATTCATGAACAAGCAGAGCAACAAGGGAACCGGCGTGGCCGCACTGGCCGAGCACCTTGGCCTGACCGCCGATCAGGTGATCTGCGTCGGGGATGCGGGCAACGATCGCCACATGATCGAATACGCAGGCCTCGGTGTGGCGATGGGCAATGCCACCGACGAGATCAAGGCTCTCGCCCAGCACACCACCGCCCGCAACGATGAAGATGGTGTGGCTCAGGTGATCGAGCAGTTCGTACTGAGCGCCTGATCATAATCGAGCGCCGCTGCGTCCGATAAGGAAATAAAAACGGGGAGGCTGTCAGCCTCCCCGTTTTTTCTCTGGTTAGTTATCTGCGTGATGAGCGGTAATTCGCTCGCATCACTGGTTCGCCAGACACTGGGTATGGGAGCCCGGTTGCAGGTAAGGCGTCAGCAGAGGAGCCATCCCCTTGAGCACCTGCACCGGCAGTGCCGAGGTGAAACGGAACTTGTCAGACTGGCTACCCGGTACATAGGCGGTCAGGGTACCGAAGTGATCCTCACCCAGATAGAAAACGAAGGTCGCGGTGCGGTTGCGCGCCAGCGAGCTGGTCACGTTGCCATAACGGCCCACGGTTTCAATCCGGTTATCCCCGGTGCCGGTCTTGCCCCCCATCTGCAGCACAGTGCCATCCGGCAGGGTAAAGGCACCGGCGATACGTCTTGCCGTGCCCCCTTCAACCACCTTGGAGAGCGCACTGCGCAGGGCTGCCGCCACCTCTGCCGGCATCACCCGGGTTCCCTCGGTATGCTGCGGCTCAAACTCGGTCTCGAAGGGCGTCCCCTTGGCGAACGAGAGGTGTTCGATACGCAAGGTTGGCGAGCGGATACCGCCATTCTGGATAATCCCCATCAGCTCGGCCAGTGCAGCCGGGCGATCGCCGGAGCTACCCAAGGCAGTCGCCAGCGAAGGCACCAGATGGTCGAACGGATAACCGAGCTTGGCCCAGCGCTGATGGATATCGAGGAAAGCTTCCACCTCCAGCATGGTGCGGATCCGGCTGTCACGGGCACTGCGATGACGGGTCTTGAACAGCCAGCTGTAGACCTCCTGCCGCTCGTCACGACTGGCCGCTACCGCGTCGGCAAAGGTCGCCTTGTCGAACTCCTTGAGATAGGCCAGCAGCCACAGCTCCAGCGGGTGAACCCGGGCGATGTAGCCCTGATCCGGCAGTGAATACTTGCCCGGGCCATAGCTGACGTAGAGCTGATTAACCCGTTTCGCACTCAACTTCTCCCGCGGCAACCGCTCCGCCAGGAAGGCAGCAAATGCGGCTTCGCTGGCTTCCGGCATCAGGTAGCGGTGAACCGCCGCCAGACGTACCGCACTCGGCTTGAGACCGTCGAGGAAGGTATCGAGCTGCTCCTCGGGAGTCTTGCCGCGATATTTGCGCCAGAAGCGCAGCAGATAGGTCTGGCCCTCTTTGTCAGCAAATTTGGCCAGATACTCCTGACGACGGGGATCCTTGTCATCCTTCAGCAACTGGGCACGGTTGCCCTCCTTGTAGAGGCTGTAGCGCACGATATCGCGCATCAGCCGTACAAAGGGCAAGTTAATCGACTCACGCAGAGAGTCACGCAACGTCGGAATGCGATTGTTATCCTCGCGGCGGAAGTTGTTGAAGGTGTGCATGCCGCCACCGGTAAAGAACCCTTCGTTGGGGCTGGCGGAGTATTTGCGATCCAGCGCCGCTTCCAGCATTACAGGCAGGCTCTTGTCCTGAGCCGTCATCAGATAGGAGATGGCCCAGCGGCTGAGGTTGTCCTGAGAGACGGCAGCCAGCTTGCGCAGATTCTCGACCGGCATCCCGGCATAGTTGTCGTGCAGCTCGGCCACGATCTCCAGATAGGTAGTCAGCACCCGCAACTTGGCGGTTGAGCCCAACTCCAGCTTGGAACCTTCGTTGATATCGAACGGCTGATCGGTGTTGTCGGTCTGTACCCGCACCTTGAACCCTTCCGGCGACTTCTCGAACAAGGTGAAGCTGTAGCGCACATCGCCAGTCTTCTCCGGCGAGAGCAGGCGCTCACCAAACAGCCCTACCTGAGCGGCAAACGTCGGGTCGGCCAGCTGTTGCAGATAACGGGAGATTTCGTTCTGCAACGGCATGTTGAGGCTGGTATCGGCGGTCAGATCCATCCGGTCGAGGTCATAGAGCTGCACCCCGAGCTGGCGGCTCAGGCGAGTACGGGCAACCTGCAACCCCTTGTTATTGTTCACCCGGGTGATAGCAGGGGACTGCAGGAAGTCACGGAACGTAATCTTGGCCTTGAGCGCCGCCTCCATCAGAGGTGGCGTGATCATCCCCTCCTGCACAAACAGGCGCAGGTAGCTGTCGGTCAGGGTAGCCAATGCCTCTCGCCCCTGAGCCAGATAGTAAGAGGGACGGCGGTGCGCAATCATCAGCGAGACCACCTGACGCAGGGCAAGCCCCTGTTCGGCCAGCGGTGCGTTCTGGTTGCGGGCAGGATCCAGCAGACGGTTCACGTCATCGACATTGGCACCAAACCAGACCCAGAGACCATCTCCCAGACCATGCACTTCACCATATCCCGGCGCAGCCGAGAGCGGTACCGAGTTGAGGTAGGCCCAGGCGACCAGTTTGCGCGCTTCGAGGGTTTCCGGCCCGAGACGATAGGCCCGCACGCTGGCAGAGGCCATCTGACGGATCTTCTCGGTCGGCGACAGGGTCAGCCCGTCCGGCGAGTGGCGGTACTTCTCCACCTGGGTCGCCAGGGTACTGCCACCGGCAGATTGATCCTGCATATCGAGCGCCTTGCCCACTTGAGAGAGCGCGGCCTTGGCAAAACGGGGCCAGTCGACCGCCGGGTTGGCCAACGGCTCTTCGTTGCTCAGCAAGTCGCGGTTCTCGATAAACAGCAGCGACTGGATGACAAGAGGCGGAATGGAGTCAAAATCCGGATAGTGATGGGTCGGATACTTGAATTGATAGAAGGGCTCGGCGCGGCAATCGTGCAACGTCAGGCCAGCCTGCACCTTCTCGGTATAGGGCACGAAGAAGCCTCGACTGGCGTAGTCATAGAGCGCGTCGGAGAAATGCACCTGCTTGCTGACTTCATAGCCCCGCTGCAGCAAACGCTCCTGCATCATCGGCAGTTGCACATAGCCGAGCCGCTTGTCGAACGGGCCATCCTCAGGGAAAGCGATCTGCTTGCTCTGACCAGGCTCGACCTGATACGTGAGCTTGGCGGCATAGCGGGAAATCTCCTGAGATTGCAGCTTCGAGGTTTTCATCTCATAGCCAACCAGAGCGATCACCGCCCCCAGGCACAATAAAAAGAGAAAACAGAACAGCCAACGCCACCAGGGACGACGCTTACGCTTTGGGTTCCCGTCCGAGGTCTGGACAGATGAATCTTGAGATGCCACTTGTGTCAAATCCGTCTGTTCTGATGCGCCCATATCAGCCCCACCATGGTTGCGCAATTTATTGTGTTTCACTCAAGCTTAGTCTTTTCAAGTCAATGGCTTGAAACTATTGACCGCTTTGTAGTGATGGTAACAGGGCAATTCTAAAAAGGGGAGCCGATTGTTGCAGGAGTGGCAGAGATCCGAGCTGATAACAAAACACCGGCCAGTGGCCGGTGTCTCTTAAGCGAAAGCTGAACGCTTATTTGTGAGAGCTCATGCCCTTCAGTTTGGTACTCAGCTCTTTACGCTCTTTGGAGAGCTCGGCGTTCTTGATGATGTGATCATCCACGCGCTCTTCATAGTCGGCACGCATATTGGCAATGATCGCCTGCACATCATCAATGCTCATGCCCGGCTTGATGTAGTCGCTCAGGTTGTCGAGCAGCAGCACGCGCTTCTGGTTGTCACGGATCTTCTTCTCGTTATCCGCAATTTCACGCTTGAGTTTGTTCTGGCGACGGGACATACGCACATATTCCAGTACATCGCTGAAGGTGGACTTGTTTACTTGTTCCATATCGATACCACTGACTTAAGGTTGATAAAAACTGGCCAAGTTACACCTGGAACCCTGCAAACTCGGCGCGGGACAGGCAAACTCAAGATGCCCTTACTCTACCGAGTTATAAGCGAGATACAACCCTAATCGCGCGCCATGAACAGAGTTTGGCCAAAAGTAAACCAGTTAAAATGGCCAGTAATCCATTAGATAAGGGCTTGATATGGATACAAAATGGAGGAGATGACAAGGTTTTAGTTCTCTTCCTCTAGATAAATGCTAACACTGGCTGTTTAACACGCTAAAAACACAAAGCCCGGTCGTGAGACTGGGCTTTTGTACTCGTTCTGGTGTGAAAGTCTTGGGTCTCTGGGCAAAAATCGTACATAGCAAAAAGGCCTTCCCAATCTGGAAGGCCTTCAAATTAGTGGCGGAGCGGACGGGACTCGAACCCGCGACCCCCGGCGTGACAGGCCGGTATTCTAACCGACTGAACTACCGCTCC